>CAYSQV010000001.1:0-19186 GCA_964433295.1 uncultured Nitratifractor sp.
TGAAAACCGGTCCCCGTAGCCACCCTAATTAGCGCAACTTTGAGCAACAAGCTCTGATGTGCCAAGCTACTTCAATGCAAGGTGATCAGGCGAAGTAGTCCGGATTTGTCTCGGGTTCCTCCCCCACAAAAGCGCTGGGAGGGTTGGCCAACGGAACCGGTGCGAAAAGCTGTGCGTAAACTGGTACGTAAACCGGCTCACAATAGTGCGCTCCAAGTCACATATCCCAAACGCCTTCTGCAGGCACCCCCTACCCGCGGTACTTCCTAGTGGGGATGCGCGGCCCAGCGATTGGCAGAAGCGCAAGCCTGCACCACTTTGGAGGCCCTATATCAACCTCGTGAGGTGTGTCCCCCGGTACCCATCCCCCATGAGGGTACGCGGTGTAGCCCGGCGAGGTAAGAGGCAGCAACGAGGCGCTACTTTGCGCTAACGGGGTGAAATTCGAAGGCCTGGAAACTTCTCGCTTGTTCGATTGGAAATCCCGAAGACTGGAGGGCCACATGCCCCAAGGAGGGCAAGTGGGCCGAATTTGGATCGGTTTTATACACCGATCTCGGCGGCGAGGCCCTTTGGCTCCCCAGCGTCTGGAAGTCATCGCTGGTTTTATGGTACCACAGGGTCAAACACCGGGCATTGCGGGCTCCAAATACAGCTTTGCCAACTCCCAATCCCTGACATGCTTGCCAGGCCAGGAAATACTCAACCGAATGGCTTTATCCTCGCGTCGTACCGTAATCCGTCCGAACGACACACATAGCTCATACATGAGCCTCCACAGCTCGGTACCTGGGGGTTGCGGCAGGAGGGCAGAAGTAAGATCCTCCCAATTGGGTTTCTGCAAATACAGTGCCTGCAACCCCTCGGCGCGTGCCATCATCACACAGACCCTGTCTTGGCTTAATAGAAAAGCTCCCTTATGGAAAGTTATGCTGTGTAGGAAATCGCGAAACTGGCGGCGAATCGTAGAGTCTTTTCGGACTGAATCACCTGACATTTCGGCAAAGTCAGCTGGCAAATCACCCACCGTCATTATGGAAAGGCCTCGATATTTTGACTCTTTGCTGGTGTCCAAGGCAAGGATCTCTTGCAGTCCTCGTTGGCCCAGTCGACCATGCCGGGTAGGTAAACCTGCCAAGGAGTGTCCAGACTTAAACTTCTCCGAGGCCCAACGTTCTATCTCGGCCATCACCACTTTGGGTATTGCTACCAAAATCCAATTTGGTTCCTCATATGCTTCCAGCTTTGGCAATAGGATAGCCGATAAAATACAGTCGAGAAGGACGTTTGTATCCGGGCATAAGATAACATCGTCGAAGTTCACTAGGAAGGAGCACACATGATCTATATTGCTGTGCAGAATCCAACCACTGCGCAGCAGCGCCGAGCGGATGAAGTCTCCGGCGATGACGGCTGGGGAGGGGAGTTTTTGCTTATGAGTTTTCTTTTCCGGCAAATTGCTGATGATTTCCTCAATCGCTCCTTGATCTATCCGGAACACAGATCGATTGGTCTTGAACACGATGCTGAGTGCCCAACAATTAATGTCAGTATAACCCCAATCAGCAAGTGAAAAGGCCACCTCCATTCCTGGTCCTTGTGCCCAGGCCTGCCAAAGACTTTCCAAGTCCCGTGCCTCGACCGGGCTAGCTCTATCGGGGATTCCTTCTGGAAAAGGGCCGTCAAGCTCCGCTACCATAAAGTCCACCTCCTTAGAGATAATACAGAGGAGCCAGGTTTCAGACTAGTTTGCAGTGACCCAGGCAAAGCTTGCTTTTTCAGGTTTCGGACTCGAGTTCTGACAGGAAGGCAGCGTCATTAGTAAACCTGGCTGCCATTGCCAGATAGTGCTGCTTTTGGCCAGCCCGCTCTGCAGCGTCGATTCTGAAACTGGAAAGTGCCCGACGTAGGTCTTCCGGGTTCATTCCCTCTCCCTTCCGGAGAAAGGCGTTGGTTCGAGCCCTAATGCAGATCTGTTCGATCTCAGCGCCGGTGAAGCCATCAGTAGCCCTGGCCATCTCCTCTATCAGCTCTTCGATCTCAGCTTCGGGAATCTCCCACGGCACCGGCGGCTTGACTCCGGTGAGGCCCAAGTGAATCCTGAATATCTGAGCCCGCGCCTCTTCCCCTGGATACAGGAAGGGGATCTTGTAGTCAAAGCGCCCTTCGCGGAGGAAAGCCTCGTCCAGATGTTCCGGAACGTTTGTGGTCCCCAGGATTATGGACTTCCTCTCCTCGTCGCCCAACCAGTCCAGCAACTGGCTGAACACACGTCGGGTCTCCTGAGATGCGCCATCCCCACCGCCGCTAGTCCGCTTGCCGAACCTGTCGATTTCGTCGACGAAAACAAGGGCAGGGCTCATCTGTTCCGCAAGCCGGATCGCTTCAGAGAACCTGCGTCCGGACTCCCCAAGCCATTTGGAATACAGGTTTTCCGTGCGGAGTCGGATGAACGGGAGGTTGACTTCCTTTGAGAGTGCTCGTGCAAACAGGGTTTTTCCGGTGCCTGGAGGCCCAAAGAGCAGGATGCCCCTCGGTAAAGGAACCCCGTATTTCTCCGCCAGCTCACTTTGCTTGAATGGCAAGATGAACCGTTCGTACACGAACTTCTTTACGCTGGAATATCCCCCCACCGAGTCGAAACCTCCGGAGCTACCGCGAGGCTGGCCATGGACATCGAGATCGGGTTCCTCTACCTCGACTAATTCCGAACGTTTTATGAGCTCGGCTTTCAAGTTCTTTAACCGCACCGGATCGAAGCGGCGATCGAGATGCCAAGCCTCCAGGAGGGAGGTTTCGACCTGGTGCAGATTGAGCCCAGCGGTAACGAGGGTGAGTGGGGTAAGAGTTTGTTTAGTATCGACACCGAGGCAATCGGCCTGGTACTGAATAATGTGCCTACGCTCAGCTTTTCCAGGCAAGGGGGCCCGTGTCCACGCGAGCAGATTTGCGGTGGTATCGTCAAGGACCCGTTCCCTCTCCGAAGTGATGAGCACCACAACGGAACCGTTAGCCAGGATATCCGGGTCGAATGCCCAGGAGCGGATGGCGTGCGAGAGCACAGGGACAAGCTGTTCTTTTACGGGGGCCTCGAGCCATTGGAGAAGGAACACCGTGCGCTGGGCCTTGAGGGCGGTATCCATTTCCCGCAGGGCCAGTTCAAGGTCTGCCATGAATTCTCCCGTCGCTTCTGGGCTGGGGGCATCTTCCTTCCTCTTCGAGGAAGAGGTTGAGGGACCTTGAGGTGGTTTTAGAGGGCGAAGCCCGTTCCACGGGTCATAGGAATAGCAACGGGCTGCTGAATACTCCTTAGAGCCAAGAAGGTAGTGGGTAAGTTGTGCTACTCGAACCGGATCGTCGATTTCGACCAGGAGCACGGTGCTGTAGTTGGCAAGGCGTTTTCTTATCATCTCGTCTATCCAGGCATGGTCGAGTGCCTCTAATTTAACAGCGGGGAGATTGTCCTTTTGGGGCGAGGTGGTATCCGTGTTTTTCGCTCGAGCCGTCCTAGCCATTATCAAGCCCCCACCTTAGTCCCGGACGTGCGTCCGAAGCCGGCCTTACCAGCTGGCGGCTTTCGGCGCATCCATGTGGTTTCCAGCTGTAATCCTAGGTGCTGCAACCTCTTGCGAAGTTCTTGTTCGGCGCCCTCGCACGTGCGCCCGGCAAAGCCCACCATGTCGAGGAACACCCCGCCGTCTGGGGCGATGATCAGCACGTACTTCCGGCCTTTGTCATCTTGTCCTATGACAGACATCCTGTTCTGGTCCGGGTTGGCCGTGCCAGCCACTTCTACATCGCATCCCATGGTTTTGAGGGCCTCGCTGCTGGCCAAAACCGCGTACTCCTGGGCGATCTCCTGCGCCAATGTCAAGGCCAACCCAGCTTTATCCAGTACGAAGCGGGCTTGTCCGACGAAATTCCCGGAGGCGGCTCCCGGAACAAGGCTGGCCGCGTCATAGTGGAAAGTCACCTGACCTCCGTCGGAGATGCGGAGCCCGACCCCCCTCCGTAGGTCTTCCGTCTTGATCGCAAGCCAACAGGGGTGCTTGTTTCCCAGGCAATCGTAGAAGGAAGTGTCAAGGTACCCGCCGTGTCTTTCGGCTACCGTTTGGACAGCCTTGCGCAAGAGCTCCAACGGGGGATTGTCCTCTACATCGAGCGCACCTTTGGCCAACTTCGCTTCGGCCACGCGAAGCTTCGGCTTGGGGATGACGATCTTGGTCTTGTATTTCCTCTGCTGGCTCATATCTTTCCTCCCCTTAGTTTTAACGCGCCCCGTGGGCGAGGCTTTCAGAGCAGGATCGGCTTTTGGGAGAAGCCCCGCTTGGCCTCTTCACAGCGCTTCACCCGCTCAAGGGATTTCTGCAAGGTGGTACGGCTGTGGGCAAGCTCCTCTTGGAGCCGCCGGGCCTTTTCCCGCAGGCGCGCGAGACGCTCCTGTGCCCCCCCACTTCGTTGGGTCAATAGCTGCTTTTCCAAGGCCAATATCCTGATGGCGGTGGCTGGGGTAGGTGACTCCGCCTTTGCCCTCTTTAGTTCTGCTTCTAGGGCGGGTCTGTCCAGATCCGCCACTTCGGTTTCCAGGGTGTTGAGAAGGAGGCTAAAGGTCCGTGGTTCTTGGGAACGCCAAGCTTGGAGTTGAGCCTCAATCCTTTGAAGCCGTTCGAGGTTGCCGCCATGGTTTCCTTCTAGGGATCGGATCTGGAGGAGGACATGTTCAAGTTGGGTTTCCAATCGCCTTGTCCTCTGTTCCGCCTCCCGGAGCCAACGCCGGGATTCTCTAATCTGGGAGTAGACCTGGTAGTTCCGCCAGAGTCCCCATGCACATAGGACGAGCAGGGCGATCACGCAATAGGCTGAGGGGGCGACGATCAACGGGAAAAAAGCGGGGAGGTGGAGTTCGGTGACCACTGCCACAGAGAGGATCCAAGCAGCGACAGGGACACCCGCGAACAGCACCAGTGCGCTGCGGCGGGTGAGTTGGTAGACCGGGGCTGTGAGGAGGCGGAGGAGCCCCCAACCGGGGAGCACTGCCACGAGGGCGAAAAAGATCAACCAGGGGAGGACGTAGATGAAGAAGAGGTAGATTCCGTAGCAGACGCCGGCCAACAGGAGCAGGCCAATTAGCCCCCCGATGAGGTCGTCCTCCATCTCACCTCACCTCCTTTTGTCATGGGTCTCTTCTCCACGACCTCCTTCACGAAGCTGGGCAGGTGGAAGCTAGCTCCAGAACTTTCCCCCGTAACGGGAGTACAACACCCAGGCCACCGTTACGGCGGCTCCCAGGACGCCGATCGCGCTCAGGATGAGGACGACCATCTCACTTAAGTTCAACGCGCCGGGATCGAGAAGATTTCAGGGGGCAGTTCAGGACCTAGGGCTGGGGGAGCACGGCGTTGGGCTCCGACCTCGATGGGGTTTCCCGGCCTTTCCAACCCACTTATAGGGCTCGGGATCTAGCCGACTATGTCCAGCGGTTTCCATCCCCGATGGGGTTTCTCGGCCTTTCCAACATAAACTATGGACTTACAGTTTACACCCTGCCCGAAGCGTTTCCATCCCCGATGGGGTTTCTCGGCCTTTCCAACGTGCAGACCGAGTCCGCCCCTTGCGTGCGGGCGTTCAGGTTTCCATCCCCGATGGGATTTCTCGGGCTCTGCGACTCGGCGGGGATTATCACATCATATGTTATCACCAGGTTTCCATCCCCAATGGGGTTTCTCGGCCATCCCAACAGGACGACGGCATGGCCACCAAAAGGCAGCTCAGTTTCATGTTTCCATCCCCGATGGGGTTTCTCGGCCTTTCCAACAGAGCGAACAAGACGGCCGTGACCTCTATTGTATTTTGGTTTCCATCCCCGATGGGGTTTCTCGGCCTTTCCAACTTAGCACCTTGCCAAAAGATGGAGTGGGCACTACGTGCGTTTCCATCCCCGATGGGGTTTCTCGGCCTTTCCAACCAAACGCAAGTGCAGGCTGCGTATCTGGCTGAGCTTTCGTTTCCATCCCCGATGGGGTTTCTCGGCCTTCCCAACAGGCGCCGTCTCAGGAAGAGGCCGGGACCTCACGGGTTTCCATCCCCGATGGGGTTTCTCGGCCTTTCCAACCTGGGATACTTTCGAACGAGAATGCCCCCAGCTGTACATGAGTTTCCATCCCCGATGGGGTTTCTCGGCCTTTCCAACCTGGTTGGGAGGGGGCGGGGAGGGCTGCAGAACCTAGAGTTTCCATCCCCGATGGGGTTTCTCGGCCTTTCCAACCGGTATTCTCAGCTCAACAAGCCTTCGGAGGTAACACTGAGTTTCCATCCCCGATGGGGTTTCTCGGCCTTTCCAACCCGGCAACGGCGGGCGCAGACCTGGGGAGATCCTCCAAGTTTCCATCCCCGATGGGGTTTCTCGGCCTTTCCAACCCGTGGCGGCCAATCCCCGTTTCCTGCCTTGGCTCAAAAGCTGGAATTCATCCATAGCCCTTTTTCCAGTCGCCTTACTAAATATTATAGCACTCAATTGGCCGGAAAACCAGGCCCATCCCCAAACATCCATGCCCCGTCACCCCTGGACGGCTGGAATCCGCTTGGTATCCCAGCTTGAAGCTGCAGCTCACGGAAAACTTCATTTTTCCTCACGTAGATGGATGTAGAGGAGCCATCCGCTTTGAGATCAAACCACAATCACCTCGGGATTCGCGGTAAGCTCTCCGCCCAGTTGGCGCGTCTTACGCCGGCAGCTTCTACACAGGAAGTAAAACCGGACCTCATCCTCTCCGGGTTCGGTCAGCTCGGCCAAAACATCCCGGAGCTTGACCACAGCGGAAGGCGAGAGCCAACACTCAAACACGGAGTACTCCACGCGAGTGCCATAGGCACTCAGCTCCCGGCAAACACGAACCCGCCTCCGATCATTTCGGATGTCATACGCTACCACCACGAACAGGCGTTTACCTTCGCCAGCGGTCTTCATCTCGTTTGGAATGGCTGGTAAACGGGTACCTGCCCCCGCAGGAACGCGGCCAAGTGCCGCACCTGTGCTTCCAGACATTGGCGATAGGTAAGGCGTTTACAGAGCCTGGGATGATATACCACCCGGGACAGCCTCTGTTCATAGCGGGCAACAAAGCGAGCCAGGCCTGCCTTAACTAGCTGGATCTTCCCGTTTTTCAGGGAGCGAAAATCATCGGCAGTGAGCTCGGCCCGATTCATCAAGAACAGGACAAGCGCATCCACTATGGTAGGTCTCCACTCCTCGATGAGATCCGATACCAGGGCTGCGTGACCACGCCGAGGCTCGTGGAACATCCCCAAATAGGGATCAAGTCCCACCGCGTTTACCATCGCCCCCATGTCGTTCCAGAGCAAAGTGTAGCCCAGGCTCAACAGGGCGTTGACGGGGTCGGTTGGCGGGCGGCGCTTTCGCCCGGAGAAGCCATACGGATACTTGAGGAACGCCCTAAACGCCTGGTAGTAGCGGGAACTCGCTACGCCCTCGATGCCCCGCAAACTGGCGAGGTCTTGGGCCAACCCCGCTTTCTTCGCCAGCATCCGCAGCTCCTTCGCGTAACTCGTCCCCACCGGCGAGCGCTCCTGCCTGGCGCAGAGGGCAGCGGCGTTCCGTATTTTTCCTGCCACGATTTGTTTCGCCACTAGGAGGCGCTTTTCTGGATTCGAAACCGCGGCGTATTGGAGATAGCGGAGGTCACCATCTTTTGTCCAAGGTGATTGAAGGCGTCCCCGGTAGGTTCCTCGGCTTGAAAGAAACACGATATCGATGCCTTCCTTGAGGGCGAAGGTGACGGCAGGGGTGGTGAAGTGGACGTTGCCGAACGCAATGATCCTGTCCACCTGCTGTGTAGGGACTTCGGCAAGCAACTTACCCTTAAGGCGGATCTGGAACCGACCGTTGGCCTTCGCTACCACCGCTCCCTGTTCAATCACGTACAAGCTGGCCATACTCTCGGTCCCTCAGAGGCTGATGGATCACCCCCTGGCACTCGCCCGCATCGCCAGGAGAAGGGAGGGAAGAGGTATCCACGGCAACCCAGCGACCCTCTCCTCCGGTGTCGAGGACAAGTGTGGCCCCGAGAAAGGTCAACCCTTCACCCACGTGTCCGATGAATGTCTTCACTGGATTGACGGAAAGCCCGAGTTTCTTGAGTAGCCTCTTTGCGATCCTGAACTGCTTCTCAGCCTGCCTTTCGGTTCGGCACAGGATAACGAGGTCATCAGCATATCTAATGATGATCAGGCCCTTTCGAATGGCGGCCTTGTCGAACTGATCCAAGTATAGGTTGGCCATAAGTGGGGACAAGGGGCTACCTTGAAGCAACCCTTGACATGGCCTATGTCGACCATTGGAGGTCTTCGCCTCTACACAGTCCAGCGTTAGCCAATCATAAATAAGCCTGCGAAGCTTGCGATCCTTGAGCCTCCGGGCGACAAGGCGGCGAAGTCTTTTGATGTCAATGCGCTCAAAGCACTTTTCGATATCTGCGTGAACTGCCCACTCCAATCCTTCATTGACCAAGTCGCACAGGTGCTGTAAGGCCATCTCGCGGCTTCGCCCGGGTCGGTATCCGTAGCTACAGGGCTCGAAACCGGCCTCCAATACCGGGGTGACCACCAGAAGCACGGCCCACTGTGCTACCCGATCCCGCACGCTCAGGATCCCAATGGGGCGGACATCTCCGTTCCCTTTTGATAGGAGAACCTGCTTGGCCGGCAAGGGCCAGTAGCGGCCCCTGCGCAACTCGTTCTGAAGCGTTCTGAGCTCGCGGAAGAGATGCCGTTGGTATTGAGCTAACGTAATCCCGTCAACTCCGGCGGCATTGCTGCCGCGGGTTCGCACCCGATGCCACGCTTCTGTTAGGTTCTCATCGGAGTAGATCTCGGGATAAAGACGCCCTCTGAGGGGTAGGATCACGGCAAACCACCCCCACCGAGCAGTTGTTCGGCTTCGGAAAACCTACCCGCGTCGGCTAGCCTTACAAGCTCAGCGAGTCTCCTCCTACCCAGCGTTCCATCGATGTGGAGTCTAACGGAGGCATCAGGCCCATGGAAGTAAATCCTCTTCAAGCAATCCTCCCCGATTCGCGCCTGAAGCATTTCCCCCAGACGGGTTTCACGGGGGTAAATGTCAGGCTGGCCGGCGAAGCTGGGATCTCCCACTGCCGCCCTAGCAAGCAGTTCCGTCACGCCTTCTTGGAGAGTCGCTCCCAACAGGGTCGAACAGCCAGGGTGAGCAAGCTGGTGAAGCCTCTCATGGGCTAGTATTCTCCTGGTCAGCGGATATAGTTGGCTTGCCCAAACCTTGTTCTTCTCCGGATCATAGTGACCCAGAAACCGTGCCGCCTCAGAAGGTGTAAGATTTAGGGCCTTGGTCAGGTATTCGCGATATCTTTCGTGCGACAGAATTACCGCTGGGGAGCGTTTCACGCGCTCCAATCTGTGCTTCGGGATCACACCCCCATAGGCCCGCTCGATAGCTTTGAGGACATCCTTGTCGATTAAGTCGCGTACCTGTTGTTGGATGGTTTTAGCTGCCTGGGTACGTTCATCCAACTTTTCCGTGAACGTTGGGTTAACCGGATGGCGGTCCCCGGAAGGATACGGCTCCGGTCGCTTTCGTCTGTCGAGTGTGCGTCTAGGGAACAAGTTCTCCTCCTATTTGCCTTACCAGGGCAGCTTCGAGGTTGACCAGGATTGTCTCTTTGCTGGAATCGTCTATGGCGAGGGAGCCGACCAGGTGTTCGGCCAATTCCAAGGCCTGTTTCTGGGTCCCCTTTTGGGGATCGGTGCCCGCTTGAGCCAGGATGAATCGGGCCAGCTGGTTCCAGAGGGTGGCCGGCTCGGCTGCGGCAAGCAACGCCTGAAATGCCTTCACCAAATCAGGATCCAACCGGGGTGAAATGTCTCCCGTCGCCGGCATGTTTGGGTCCAGCACTGGGTCCTGTTTTACGTCCAGGCCTTCGTTGTCAAAACGGCCTTCGGCAGTCCGGATGGGCTCGCTCCCCCATGCAGGAGGGGGAGCGAGTGGCACTATCTGCACCAGCGTTGGGCTGGCCAAGGCGTGGTTGAATACTACGGCTTCACCTACGGAGAGGGAGGATAGCGCTTGCATTTGCACATCGGTCATCCCCATGCACCCCCCTACTGCCTGTCGGTCGTCTTCGGCCAACAACCGATGGACGATCTTCAGGTCGGTTCCGCGGAGGATGTCGGGATGGAGCTTGGCTGGGCTTTGATCCACCACGATTATCCCCTCCCCAAACGCTCGCACCTCGGTCAACAGGTTGCAGAAAGTCTCTATGGCCAGGTGCCGGATGGATGAAGCATCTGGATGTGCAGGGGCAGTTCGGTGGCTAAGCAGGCGATGGGCCTCTTCCAGCACCGTAACGTGTGTCAATCCGGGGCTCCTCCTGGACTCGGGATGGAAGGCGCGATGCTCGTAGAGGCGGACGAGCAAGGCACCTATGAGGAGAGCGACGAGATCCGGGTCTCCTATGGATGCCAGCTCAAACACGACCGGACGGTCCACCAGGGTTTCGAAGGGGAAAGAGGACTGCACGTTCAGTAACTTCCCTTTTGCCCCAATGAGCAAGCTCCCAAGGCGTACCTTGAGAGCCGTGCGTACGTTTTGGGTGACCTCAGGATCATACCCGGCGCGCTCCGCTACCAGGCAAGCATGGCGGTATAGATCCTCCAAGCGGGGACAGGAGCGGTTACTGTCTCCCACGTCGGTTGCCAAATCCCAATCCAGTGATTCATAGCTTTCAATGAGCGCCTGTTCCAGTAAGTAGGGAAGCGGGGGATAAAGACCGGCAAACGCTGCCTGGAAAAGCGTTCGTAGCAGATCGATGTGGGTTTGGACCGGCACTCCGGGCGGCACCTGGAGAATGTTCACACGGAACGGGGCTTCCCGTTCATCCCCCAAGGTGAAGACCAGGGTTTCCTCCATCCCCGAAATCCGTTTCAGGTTGCGATGTTCGCGCTTGGCCGGCTCAATGACCCAAAACGGAATCCGGTGCCTTTTCCAGAGCTGGACCAGTAGGCTCTGACAGGTGCATGTCTTGCCGCTTCCCGTTATGCCGGTGATGAAGGCATGCCGGATGAGGTCCTCCGCTTCGATCTCCACCACGCTTCCTCGGGACCCCCCGATGGTCACCAGCTTCCCCAGGGAAAGAGGGGATGTCGCCGTGGGAGGAAGTGATTCGGAGAAGGAGCGGTCACGAGTTATCCGATAGCCGGGAGCTTCTATTGAAGGCAAATGCGCAAGCTGGGAAAGTAGAGAGGTGGGCAGATCCGTGCACCCAAGTTTGGATTGAGCTACCGGGTCACAGGGGGATATCCTGAAGGGGTGGGGAAGGGAACGACGTCCCGCGAAGGCCGACGTCAGCAACCCTGATCCAATATGGGTGACAGCGGGCGTTTCCGCCGCGAACAGGATCCAGGAATGCCACATGCCCAGGAGGAGTCCCAATCTGCACTGGCGGATAGCTTCTTCTACCAGGTTCTTTAGCTGGCTGGCAGTCGGGTTGGCCGCAGCCTCGAGCGTTCCAGGCCGTAGCCAGGTGTAGGTCAGCCACTTTTCCTCCTCGCTAAGCTGGCTCAGCGCCGACTCGATTTGCCTTACAGCCACGGGTTTGGCTAGGACGAGGTAGATCCAACCGTGGTCGGGAAGGCCACGCACCAGGATGTCCAAGGGAGCTTGGCCGGGGCTCGGAGTTCCCCAGGCCGTGACCTTGTAAGGCCAAGCCATTGACTCGGTCATGCGAGCGGGAGGGACTTTTTCCAGTTGAACGCCTGGTAAGCAGCCGCGGACCAAGTCTTGCACACTCACCCCGGACTCCCTGCGGTCGCCAGCCCCGATCAAGACATGGAGTTCGCCTTCGTATGCGAGCAGGGCGAAAACAAAGGGGAGCTCAAGACTCCAAAGGGCCGTGATCGTCTTTTGGAGAGAACCACGCGGCGAGCCGGATTTCACCGTGGCTCGCGGTACACTTGTTATCCTAAAGAAACTGGCGGTGGCATGAGGGAGCGAAGGAGGGCGTATGGCCTCGGTTGCCGTAGGAGCGTTCAAGAAGGCTGCGAGGTCCGCGTTCAGGTCTTTGGCGGGTTTGAAATGAATTATACTCATACAGCGGCCCTCCCTGTGATCAGGGCTGCGGCAAGTAAACACAAGACTACTCCCAGTGCTGTCGCCAGCACAATCGAACCGACTGCGACCATCCGTGATTGAGCGGTGGGACAAACCGATATCGCGCCGGTGCGGAGGTTAATCGCCCTCGTGAGGGAGACGGTTCCGAGGCGCACATGTCCCCAGACTGCCAGGGTATCCCCGGCCATGGGAATCGCGCCCTGCAGGCGCCCTCTGGCGACGACCGGGACTTCACGCCCATCGGGGGTCCTGATCCGCAAGGCCCTTACAGGAACCTGCTGAGGGGGATGTCGCCAGGGGTTGAGCAGCCGAAATATGCGTAGAAGCGACAACAGGTTCACCGGCATGAAGAACTGCAGCAGCAGTATGAGTCCGATCGCTGTGATCAGCAGAGAAAAGCTACCCATACGAAGCAAAAGGCCCCAGATGATGATCCCAGGGATAGCCAGAAATTCAGTAAGCAGGAGGGCACGGAGCGCCACGGTACCCCAACCGACCGTCCGCTGTTCGTACCACACCGGGTCGACTGCAATCACTGTGCCAACTACGGTTGGGGACTTGCCAACCTTGGCTCTCCAACCGCGGCTTCGTAGCCCCCGTCGCCGGACGATCTCAGCGGGCAATCCGTGATCCAGCCGAGTGGCCATGGGCTCCACAACGAGCGTGGGAGCAACCGGATTGGTTGTGGGAGGAACTCCGGCCAGGGAGGCGCCACAAGCCCCACAGACTGACGCTGAATCATCATTTAGAAAACCGCACCTAGGGCAGTACATGCCTAGCCTCCTCTAGGCTTCAACACTCCGTATCTGGGCGATCTTGTCCGACGTGGCCGGCTAATTGTCCATAACCCGATCAGTCCCAATAGGAGAAGCAGGCCGCCCATTCCTAGGAATGCCCTGAGGCACCCCAATAAGACAAGGAAGATGCCGACCCGTTTCAGCCAGGTAGGTACTCTACGCCTCGTCTTTCTCACCATCCCTCTCCTCATCCTCCTTATGGAACGCAGGATGGGCAAGATTCCTTTCACGGACCAACCCGGCGTCCTTGAGGATCTGCCAGCATTTCGCCTCCAGGCGGCTCTTGGTAGGTGCAAGCTGGGACGGACTCATGCCCGTCCTCTCGCGGAGGAACTGGTTCTTCTGCCTGCGGGACCAACGGTCACCACCGGGGATCTCGGCCAACTCCCGGTACGCTTGGAGCACCAGCCGTTGGCTTGGCCCTTGGGAGGCGTTTATTAGGGCGCGGTAGGCTTGCTTGAATTTCCTCGCCCGCTGCTGGTACTCTTCTTCCCTTGCTATGGGATCGTTAGGATCCGGTATGCACTCAAGCGGGTCATCTGGGTTATCAGCCTCTTCGTCTTTAGCCACCAGGATGTACTCTTTATTTGCTCGCGTTTTGAGTTTCCTGACGCTCGATATCGCTGTATGGTAAACCGCAGATTTGAAATAGCTCACGAACTGGGCGGCGCCGCTCCAGGAGAAGTTATGCCCGCCTACGCGTTCCAGAACGTTGATAAAGCTGTCCTCGAGGACCTCTTCAGCTATGTGGGGGTCGCGGACGATGCTGACAGCAAGGCCGAAGAACCGTTGCCGGAGGAAAAGCCACAACCGGGCCTGGGCGTCGGGTTCCCCCCTCGCAGCACGCCGCACCAGGGCTTCGGAGAACGTTGGTCGTTGCATGGCGAGCGGAGGATAGGGAACCGGTGATTAGCTCTGGGAGGCACTGGGCGAGAGCCGCTATGTTAACCTTAAGGTAACCGGGAGTTGGCGGTCAGCGGCCTCTCAATCCGCTTACCCGTAGACGGGGCAGTGGGGCGGTGAGCAAAGGGTGGTCGCCCCTCGCCATGGCAGATCGCTCACATCCAATCAGGGCAAGTTGGGGAACATCACACGGGCATCATGTCCAGAGACCTTAACGCCTAGCCGCTTTAGAAATTGATGGAGGTCCCCAACGAATTCGATCGTCTCATCAGGGGGGTTGAGGCGATTGGTCAACCGATAGCAGCCGATCGAACGGCCGCCACGCTTGACATCTACTATGAGCGGATCCAGGGGCTTCTTTGCTCCGGCGGTCAGCCGCCGTGCTTGGCGGTTGAGGGAGTGGATCGCGCGGCGGATGTTGACAGGGGCACTCGCCTCACTCTGATCCGAATAGGCAGTCGCCCTAATCAGCGCCTTGGGGACAACGTCGCTCACCCCGCCATAACGTTTTTTAGCAGCGAGGAGGACAAGCAGTGCAAAGGCGCGACTTCGCCTATCGCCCGGCAGCCCCCTTCTGCTGGTAGTGGAGCGGAGGTCGAGCCGGTTTCCATCCAGCCATGCCTGTTGGAGGGCCAGGTCGATTCTGAGGCGCACCGCCTGCAGTTGCCGGCGGCTCAATTCGCGGAAATATTCAAAGATCGAGGTGTCCATTACCTTGAGACGTTGTTGATAGCCCTCCCGAACTTTAGGCCAAGGGTTGGCAGGGTCAGGATTTTCCACCTCATAGAGGGAACCGTCCAGAACCCAGGAGGCAAGGCAAAGGGCCATAATCATGCGCATCTGAGGGTGGCCACTTACCAAGTGGAATCTGCCGCCGGGATGTTGATAGCGGATGCTTTTCAGCAGATCGGGCACGAGCTCCTTGAGCCGCTGATAATCCCGTGCATCCGGCAAGTCCAGCTTGTGGGCTATAATTTCCGTTTTTTTGAGCTTAGGATCTTTGGAGAGGAACTCCTTCGTCTCCTCCATGTTGGGCTTGGTCAGCGATGTATACAGAAGGTGGATGCAGTCAGGCTCCAAGGCTTTGGCCGCGGTCACTGTCTGAGCGGGTCCTGGTCTGTTGGGATTTTTTGATTGCGGATCGCTAGGGGTCACAAAGGCGATCAACACGTCCATGGTTTCACCTCATAGATGCTCCATTACCTACTCGATGAGTTCTTCCGGTTCAAGCCGTGAACCCCCACTCGGCGAGCCGACAATCGTACCGCGGGCCGGGCCGCCCCAACCGGGCTCTCTTGTGTTCAACAAGGGCGGTAAGGAGTTTATCTTAACTTTTTTCGCGCCGATAGTATATTTCTTCGCTGGAGGATTTCCAAATCTGGGGTTGCAGGCGATCGCCACCTGGCAGCCGAGCCCGTACAGAGCTCCCAAGGCCCCGACGAACTCTGTCTCTAGGTAGCCTGCTTTCAAGCCGCCTTTTGTGGTGAAGGGCTGGGCTCGGCCCTGGGCTCGCCTGAGCGCCGCATCGTTCTGACTCTTTGCTTGGATATATCCACGCCATTCCGGCAGCTCCGGCATCAGCCCGAAGGGATCCAATCCCCACTCCAAAACCCGGCGGAGGATCTCCATCCCTTTGATAAGCTGCTCTCTTGGCTCCTTGACGAGCAAGCGCATCCCGGAGAAGACGTGGGAGAGGGTGGGAGAGGCTTCGGCTGGTAACCCCGAGCGTGCCCTCAAGGCCTCAGGTCCTTGAGTGTCCAGCAAGGAGACGTAATCCGCCAAGTGCTCGATTTGTTGCTGGAGGGCAACCCGCCCTCATAGTCCCTGGGCCAGTTGGGGAAGGGGTGTGCTGCCAGATGGACCTCGCGCGGGCTCTTCATCTGTCCTAAGCTCTCACGGTTGTGGGCCCTCCCACGGGCAGGATCCCGGAGGAAGCGAAAGTCGAAGGCTTGGCGGCAGGCCGGGGGGAGCTCCTCTGCAGTCTCGTGGTGGTCAAAGTTGTTCAGCCCAATCTGGCCGCTTCCGCCGCACTCGATGCAAAGCACCTCAGGATCAGCCAGTTCCTCTGCCGGAGCCTTGTGGTGGACAACGATAATCTCGCTATCTAGGGAGACCCCCATGATCAAGGCCGTCAAGCAGGTGTCCAAATCGAACTGCTTGATGATGACCCGCTAGTGCGTCACCATTCCCCTCGTTCCCAGGCACGGCGCAACTCGCGCTTGAGCCGCTGGCGGTTGTAGAGCTTCTTGCTTTCGTGAACCCGGTCAAAGGGCTTGATCAGCCAGGTTTGCCTGGGAAGCTTTGGGCGATTCCGCTTATTCTTTCGCTTCATAGCGGATATGTAAACGCGGCTTGCTCCTAAATCTTTCAGTGACCTCAGGAGCCGAAGATCGCCCAGCGGAGCCTACGCCACAGCCCCCAAGAACGGCGCTCCCTCTCACGTGCTCTTAGTTCTTCCGCTTCCGCCTGTAGGCGCATCAGCTCCTCCGCGAGCCCCCTTGCTTTTTCCTCGAGCTGTTCCGCAAGCTTCAGGGCTTCGTCCCTGTCCCTTTCCGCCGCTTCCCTTTTCCTACGAGCAAGGGCCAAGAGCTCATCGCCCCCGGCCTCCTCCAAATCCTCTACAGGGATTTTCAGCGGCCGGGGGTAATAAGCGGAGAACTCATCGAGGTTGTACGCATCGCGGTTTCGGTTTGGGATATCGCGGTCGTATTCCTCATGGGTGGGATAGATCTCAGCCAAGTACACGGTATCCCCCTCGACCCAGCCGGCGAGTCGGGGCTGATTTGCCCCGGGCTTCCAGACCACGAGGTCGGTATCGTTGCGGGTATGCCATTTTTGCGCACGCCAGATGGGGTTCCTCACCCGGTCAAGAAGCAATTCGATCTCCTGCCGCTGCTCCCCTTGGAGGCTTTTCAGCTTTTTCTGGGCCGCGGGCGAAAGCAAGATCGGAGTCTCCCCCGCTCTCCTCAGGGCTCCCAAGAGGAAGTGGCCGAACGCGGACAGCGTGACTTCGCCTTCGAACCCCTCGAACAGCCCTTCCACGAAGGGGAGATCATCGCCCAAGATGCTTTTCAGCTTCTCCGAGGATATCGCTACTTCAGACTCGATTTCCTGGAGAGCGCGCTCGACTCGTTCCAGAACCTTCCAATCGAAGTCCAATGGCAAGGGGGGTAGGGCAATCAGGGCTTGGGTCATCTCGAAAACATACACGAGGCGTACCCGTCTGAGCATGCCGTAGATGGCGGCGTAAGGGAGGACCGGTTTTATACCCCCGGCCATCCCTATGATCGGCTCGCGGCCTTGGGCTAGAGCCTTCTCCACGGCCCGGTCGAGGGCATTGAAGAAGTTGGGGAGTCCTTTTCGAAGGAAGGTGTCAGCGTCGTCAAGCACCAGGCCCTCCACCCGTTTCACTTCGGCATCGAGCCCGAAGAGACGTTCGGCGATCACGGCATTGGCGTTAGCCGCACATTCCCCGGCGTCTGTGTCGGTGGCAAGGAAGACGAGCCAGTCTTTGGAGGTGGCCTTGATTTTTCTGAGGATGGACATCTCAGCGGAGAGCCTGGCAGCATCCAGATGCGGGTCGCTGACCACCGGTTGCAGCTGGCTAGCCTCTTGGCCGAACTGCAACTGTAGATTGTGGGATTGAGCCAAATTGCGGAGGATGGAGAGACCTACGGGCATGACAATCAGCCGTTGTTTTTCGCTACCTGTCATATTCATCCGGGCCTGCTTGGGCCCTCCCTCTCGGGTAACCCCAGCCATAAGCCTAAGAAGGATGATAGAAGACTGCGGGTTGAGCTTCCAGCACCGGTGAGGTCACCCAGCTAGAACTGGCCTTGTCGTCCGACTTTTCAGCTCAACCGATATGGAGGGTGATCCATTTGGCCTCGTCCGCCTCGGCTTCATACCCCATCTTTTTCAACTGAGCAGGCGTCATTTTCATGCTTACCAAAAGGGTATCCCCACGGGTGGCTATTTCAAAATCCTCTATCTCCCCTTTTCTCCTTGAGGAAAGTAGCCCTTTGGTGAATGAAATCACCATTTTCTCATAATCCTCGGTGCACAATGTTGTTCCCCCTTCAAAGTTTCCATCCCCGACGGGGTTTCTCGGCCTGTCCAACCGGGAGGCGGCAAGAAAGGTCGGCCTCAAGTCGTTTAGGTTTCCATCCCCGACGGGGTTTCTCGGCCTGTCCAACTATTTTCTTACTTGGGAGAAAGAAGCAAGAGAGAGACAAGTTTCCATCCCCGACGGGGTTTCTCGGCCTGTCCAACTTGGTCTTGTTCTGTGTCCTGCTCGAGCACAATTTCCTTGTTTCCATCCCCGACGGGGTTTCTCGGCCTGTCCAACCAGAAGGTGATACTAAGGGAAGCGTTACTACCAACGGAGAAAGTTTCCATCCCCGACGGGGTTTCTCGGCCTGTCCAACTCGCTCGGATGACTGCTAACGGGGTACTCAAGCCTTTAAGTTTCCATCCCCGACGGGGTTTCTCGGCCTGTCCAACATAGCTTTGCTTGGTAGGGAAGATAGAATGGTAATGTTTCCATCCCCGACGGGGTTTCTCGGCCTGTCCAACATCTCTCCTCCTTTTCCTCCAGGGATTTGGTTTTGCCCGGTTTCCATCCCCGACGGGGTTTCTCGGCCTGTCCAACTGGAAGTTCATCATCGCATTGAACAGGAAGGGCATGTCACGTTTCCATCCCCGACGGGGTTTCTCGGCCTGTCCAACGAAGATGCGGCGATCTTCCTGTTGGCCTCGCGGAGGCCGGGTTTCCATCCCCGACGGGGTTTCTCGGCCTGTCCAACATCTCTCCTCCTTTTCCTCCAGGGATTTGGTTTTGCCCGGTTTCCATCCCCGACGGGGTTTCTCGGCCTGTCCAACCTGTGGCGAACCACAATCACTGGGCCCGCGAGCTTAAGTTTCCATCCCCGACGGGGTTTCTCGGCCTGTCCAACGGAAAGGAAAAAGAGCCCGTATCTTATGAGGAGTACATGTTTCCATCCCCGACGGGGTTTCTCGGCCTGTCCAACCAAGGCAAGCCGCATGAATTGTACCTCCTTTCTCTTGTTTCCATCCCCGACGGGGTTTCTCGGCCTGTCCAACAGGTATCTGAAGTGGGCCGCCGGAGGAACTCTCTGGGTTTCCATCCCCGACGGGGTTTCTCGGCCTGTCCAACATAGAGGCGCGCCTCCGTCACTTCCCTTGTATGCTGTACCTGTTTCCATCCCCGACGGGGTTTCTCGGCCTGTCCAACATAAAGGACTCAGTCGACTCGTACTGGAGTGTACGAGTGTTTCCATCCCCGACGGGGTTTCTCGGCCTGTCCAAC
>CAYSQV010000001.1:19286-33534 GCA_964433295.1 uncultured Nitratifractor sp.
TGTTTCCATCCCCGACGGGGTTTCTCGGCCTGTCCAACATCCTGATCCGGGGGGTGAGCGGCTGGGAGAGATTTTGTTTCCATCCCCGACGGGGTTTCTCGGCCTGTCCAACTGTGGAAAAGGCAGTTCAAACCCTGAAAGAGAAATATGTTTCCATCCCCGACGGGGTTTCTCGGCCTGTCCAACAGCCGCCGATGGTGACCAGGCGGCTCCAAAGAGAACTTGGTTTCCATCCCCGACGGGGTTTCTCGGCCTGTCCAACAGAGAGCCGGCGGAAAGCGAGAGGCGGGGTCCCTTGAGGTTTCCATCCCCGACGGGGTTTCTCGGCCTGTCCAACACGCCCGGGCGGCCGGCCGCCGGACGGACGACTTGCTTTTGTTTCCATCCCCGACGGGGTTTCTCGGCCTGTCCAACTTTTTCTTTAAGTTCATCGATTTCCGCATTGATATTTTGTTTCCATCCCCGACGGGGTTTCTCGGCCTGTCCAACAAAAAGAGGGTCTTTTATTTGAATAGACGCCTCTCTTTTTGTTTCCATCCCCGACGGGGTTTCTCGGCCTGTCCAACGATGGAGATGAAGTGCAGCATGTGCGGCCGGCCCTTGAGTTTCCATCCCCGACGGGGTTTCTCGGCCTGTCCAACCGCAGGCCCTCAACCGCACTTCCTGCCTGCGTTCAGAGCAGGTTTTTCATCCATGCCCCAACAAAACCTACTCTCCACAATCATCTTAATCACGTAAACCACGGAAGTCAAGTTCAGCTATGGAACATCCATCCCTCATAACCCCACCCGATGGATAATCCCCTCCCCAACTGGGGTTTCTTGCGACCGCAGACGTCTAACCAAAATAAGCCGAAGTCATGGATGAATAATCACGGATTCCCGTCACGCCAGGCAAGGGCTTTCCCTCGCCGGCGCACTTGTCCCATCCCCCAGGCGGTCTTCTTTCCCACCCCAGCGTAGAACGCGAAATCCGCAAGGAGGTTGATCAGCTGCCTGAAGTCACGTCCGGCCTCTCGCCGAATCCCGAACTCACACACCCCTACGAATCCCAGCTGACGCTTGCTCCGTTCCCCAAACTGTAGCATCTGCGTTCTCAAACTGTACCGTTTGATCCCCACATATCGGCCTATCTCCTCTACCTTTAAGTCCAGCGGGATGGAAGAGAAAGCCGTCCACTTATTGAACAGCGATTGGAAGACAAGGCGCGGCAAGGGCAGCGGCAAGTCCCACTCCGAGCCGGAGATGGCAAAAGCGGTGGGAGTGCAAAACTCCAGCCAGATATCCTCGGGCAGCTGTCTTCGTTTGGCCCGGGCCACCCAGTTGTTGTAGAGCTCTACAAACGAGGTCTCCCCCGCCCAGGGGTGCTCCTCTTGGCGGTTGTAGGCCTTGACTATTTCGAGCTCGATGTCCAGCAACCGCAAGGGGCCCCACCCCCCGGGACACGAGGCCATCTCCAGGAGGAACCGAGAGAGGCACGCATCCAAGCTGGTGATCCGTAGCCAGGGTCCTGTGTCGGACGCGCTTTCCCCTGGCGTGATCCCGGTGTCGCCTCGGTAGAGACACAAGGTGAAGGGCTTCTCGCGGGCGCTATGTAGCCGCTCAGCCATGTCCGCATCCAGGGCTCCGATCAACTCAAGGAAGCCGGCGTAGGCAGCTTTTCCTAGCGTCGGAGGTAAGAGCCGGACGTTCTTTCCTCTCGGTTTCAGGGCCAGACACAGGCTGAGGAGCATCTGAGCCCTTTACAATAGAACCGCCAGAAGATCTTTGATCCGCCGTACCGCCTCGGCAGATAAGGGATACCGGTCAATCTTCACATTGATATCCTTATCCCTGCTAGTGAATTGTTCAATGATGACCCGGCGCGCTACTTTCAGTCCTCTATTTGCTTCGTCCTCGTTCACCGGGCGGGAGCGGTGGATCATTTTATTCCTCAAGTCAGCCAACCATTTGAGTTCCTTTCCTAGCTGACCTCGAAATTGCTGATTCCCACGTTGGAGGATCAGGAAAGCGGAGCCAACGTTCAGGTACCGAGGCAGGCCTCTAGGAAAGGCTTCTTTAAGCTGCCGGCGCAGTTCTTCAACGTGTGTTTTCCCTTTGAGGGTGCCCAGCCTTTCAAGTATTCGGTCGAATTTCTGGCGGCTGGGGCGTATTCCGGTTTGGGTCTCAATATACTGCAAGGCCCTCTCCACAGCGACATGTTCGTAGGCAGCAGCACATCTCCAGACACAGCCGGTGTAATCACCTTCTTCCGCTCTCATCCGGGCACTATGGTAGAGATCAATAGCCTTTGTCTCTGGCGGTACTGTCTCGCTGGCCAGCTCTTCCAACATTTTAACCTGAGAATCTATGAGGTTGCGAATTGAGGATAGAGGGGGTTGCCGAAAGACTCCCTCATACTTCATTAGCACTTCTTTCAGTGTCTTACAAGCTTGTGGATAGTCAAACATGCTCCAAGCGTGATAGGCTGCACACAATCCACCAGCAATGTTGGCCTTGGTCGCCCGGGAGGGGTCAACGGTCCTCTTGGAAAGGCCCTCTGCTCCAGAGAAGATCTGCGCAGCAGCTTTAAAGGAGAACGAGGCGAGAACTTCTTGACCGAGCTTCTTTATCTCCTCCTCAAAGAGAGGCGTTATGCTGACTTCCTCTATTCCCCGTTCTCCTGGTCTGGCCAAACGCGCCTTCAATACGCCGGCATTGACTAGGATGTACCAGACAGCCTGCATCTGTGGGGTCCCTGGAGCCACATTAACGATATAATCTGCTTTGAGTTTCCTATTCTCCTCTAGTACCTGAAGGACCTTCTCACGCATAGCGGACACAAGTTGAGTGAAATCAACGGGATTGATCCCCGTCAGCGGCCAGTGGTAGATCTTCGCGTTATACTTGTGTTGTAGTAATCTCGCCAGTTCCTCGCCTCCTCTTTGGGTAGGTTCCCGAACTTGCTCCCCTGGGGCCGTGGAGAAGAGGTACATCTTATCTCCTGATTCAGGAGGGGGCTGTAAAGCACTGATGAAGGAGAGGACAGGGCCATTTTTAAGACCAGGTTTGTTTTCGTAACTCGATGGTAGATTATTGTATATAACAGTTTTTTTATGACCTTCAGAATCACTCTCCTCCATCCAATAAGGATCCCTTGTCCCTACACACGTTAATAAGATGCGCAACTTTGTTCACCTCCTCTTGATTCTAAGCTCTGAGCGATCTCTCTTTCCACCTTCACCCCGGGACGTGCATAGGCCGGCAGCCCAACGGTGATCCGCTCGCGAGCCCGTCCATTAAGTTCTTCCCGTTCCAATTCCGTCCGGAGGGAGAAAGGGGAGTGAGCTTTCCCTCTACGAGTAGCCTCATGGCTAGGCCTCCTGCTCAAGGATTTCCTCTATGATCTTGTGCCACTTCTTTTCGCGGTGTCGGCCGCCCCACCTGCCAGCTTGCTTGAGCCTTTGTTGGAGTTGACGGGCTAGGCGCCGGCGGCTCTCAAGATCCGGGACAGCAAGGAGCTGTTCCACGATCTGGGCCAGGCTTCCGGCATCGCGGGGCGTCCATCGTTCGATGGCGAGGGAGACGGCCGAAGGGACCGTTACCTTTGGGGGAGGGGTTTCCGCCTTGGAGGAGACCTTGAGCTCGCCGTAACCGGCTCGGGTCTTGGCGCCGATCCCAAAATCCTTCAACGCCCCCTTCACCCACCCCTTGACCTCCTTAAGGAGGCCACTGTCCCGACAGGCGAGGTATATGCGAAATTCGGTTTTCCTCCTCACAACGAGGAACTGGACCGGTTTTGGAGTCAGCCAATCGGCAGGGGGCTTATCGCCGGCGTAGTATTCGCTGTAGTGGGGCGTCATAACGTCGAGCTCCAGGATTGGCTTATCCTCCACGGTCAAGCCTGTGGGGTAAGCATCGAAGAAGATGACCTCGCCCTTGGCCTCGGTGCTTCCAAACGCCCGAGAGAACTTTTCGATGTATCCGACTAATTCTTGCAGTTCAATTTCGAGGATCTTCGGGGTGCTATTTCCGGGGAGGAAGTCTTTCTCTCGGGCTGTATTTATTGCTTTCCGAAGGTTCAAGAAGCGATTCTCCATCTCCTTTTCTTTCTTCCCCTTCTCGAGATCGTCCTCTCGCGGCACAGAGCACTCGAGGAGCCCCTCTAGGAGCTGCCAGGGGGTCGGATTCCGCCCCGTTATGGATTCCCAACGTTTTATCTCTGTGGCATCGAACCGCGGCACCCCCAGTTCCTCGGCCGCCTTCGTCAGGAACCAGTTACGGGTGACGCCCTTGATGGCGCTCCCGGGGAGGTAGGGAAAACCGTAGAGGTGATGGAGGGTGATCCCCGTTTCCAGAGGGCTTGGGAGCCCAAGCCCTACGATGAGGCGCCACGCTACCTCAACATCGAGCTCCCCGAACTTGTAACCCTGTGTTCCTAAAGCCCTCTCAATCTCCTCCCGGCGGCGGTGCAAGGCCTCCAGGGCGTTTCCTACCGTCCATCCGTCGCCCCCTTTTGTGCGGTAGAGTTCTCTTAACCGCTCCTCGAGGGCTTTCCAGAATTTGTTCTTTTCCCCTTTCTCCCAACGCCAATCCCCTAGCTTTTCTTCGAAAAGGTACTGGATGAATTCTTCCTTCGATCGGGGATCGTTCCTTCTTTTCTCCCCGGAGATGGAAAAGGCCACGTAGCGCTGGAGGAGAAGCGCGGGGTTATCGGGCCCTCTGTTAAGGAGCCCTTTCGGGTTCTCTTGGTACTCCCCCAATGCGCCACGCACATCCTTGGGGAGAGGCCAACGCCAGATGGTGATCTTCAAGCCCTTCTTTCCCTTTCCCCGGCCTCGCTCCCTTTGGGGCATCGCTAACCCCCTCCGTCCTTTTTGAGCCGGGCTTCGGCAAAACGCTTAAGCCAGCCGAGATAGGTTAACGTTTCCCGGGTGTACTGCCGATAGAGAGCGCTGTCTAGAGCCATCACCTGCTCCATTAGCGAAGACTTCACCCCTCCACTCGGTCGAGGAAGGGGAGCCTCCTCACCGAGCAGCCAAGCCTCCAGGTGCTTATAAAGTCTATCTTCCGCGCTTGCCTCCCCTTCCTTGGCCTTGGAAAGCAAGAAAGCCAATGTTTGCCCCAGCCCATTTGTCTTGATCATCGCAGGGGCCTTCCGTACAAGCGAGCGGTAATTCTCTCCCAACTTCTTACGAGTCCGGCTTTCCTCCACGATCTCGTTGACCTGATCCCAAGCTTTCTTCGCTCTCTTCTGCTCGAGCGTGCTTAAGGGTTCGCGTTTAGAGATCTCAGTTGGCATGCTACTCACCTCCTGCGGCCATGGCTTCAGCTTTTCTTGAAGGTTCACGATCTGCCAGCTTCTCTCCAGCTTCAAAATAGCGCACCCATACCAGCCCCTTGCCCACCGTCTCATCACCGCCGAACTGCATCACAGCTTTGCTTGCAAGCTCGTTCTTCAGGAAGTTGAGGACGTCTTGTGCGTCTTTGATCGGCTTATCTTTTAGATCCTCCTCCTTAAACTTGGGATCCGTTGCTAGCGCTAGGCTGTAGAGCAGGGTCTCCGAAGGCAGGTGCTCCTCGTCCCAAGGCCCTGTTTCCACGGTGCCTTTCTCTCCCAGCTTGACACGGGTGATCACTTCCGTGGACATCTCCACGAAGTCCTTAAAGTCGTCATCGCCGAGCAATACGAGGTCCTTCTTGAGCTTGTCTCGCCAATAGCTCAATCCGCTAGGGAAGGCGTTCTCTGCAAGCCATTTCCCCAGTCTACCTACTTGGTCCCGTTTCGCATCCTGTGGGAGCACAAAGCAGAAGTCCTCCAGGATGATTTGATCGTTTTCTAGGACGATCCCACTGTCTTGAGGTGTGCTAGCATGACGGGCCTTGGGGTCTAAAGCTGGGAGGTCAATCTCCTGTAGAGCTTGATCATCTGCGTTGCCGTTTGTAGCCTTAATGATCTTGAGGTCGCGTTTGAGGCGGGCGATCACCCCTGGGCAAGTGATCCAGGTGAAAACGCCTTTAGCGGAGCGCACCGGGAAGAGCAGGATTCGAGCATCTGTCAAGGAGAGTGCTCCCCCGTGCTCTGAAGCAGCCTCTGTCTTAGGGCCGAAGACGATCTCAATCTTTTGCTCAGCTTCTTTATCGTTCCCAAGTTGGTTTGCTTTTCTAAGTTGGTCAGCTAAATCCCGCAACGCTCCCTTCACACCTGACGCTTGGATCATGGGGTAGTTAGTATGCCGTTCACGTTGGATTGGCAGATCAACCGCTGTTACGCTGGCTCCACTACCTGGATGGAGCGGCGTCAGCGTGTAAAAGAACACCATTCCCGCTCGCTTGAACATTGTCACCCCCTTTGATCTTTCCCTTCTCGGACCGCGCCCACCAGGGTGAGCCCGAAACCGATGTTCGCCAACTCCCTTAAACTACTATTGGAGGCAGAACCTTGCAGCTCGGTGGTGAAGTGGAACGCATCGACCGCTTTTTCCAAGCTGTCCGCATCGCCGTTCTCGATTCGGAAGTAATAGACGCTCCCGGGGGGGACGGCGCGCCTGAGGGGCTTCGGCCGCCCCAGGGCGAGGTCCCAGCCGCCAAGGTGGAGGGGCTTTCCCACCGCCGCGGCGATCAGCCTTACCTCTACCCCGTTGACCGTGCCGCACAGATCCCGGTTCAAGAAATCCGGCTTCCAGCCGTTACGAAAGACCGCGGGCATCGCCAGGTAGAGCTTTAGCAGGGGCTTGCCTTCGCTATTCGCTTTAAGCCGTTCCTTTAGGTTTTCTTTCACTTCCCGCAGGGGATTCTCGGAGAGGCGCTCATAACGGGCGGCACGCCCCTCGCCCCCCAACGCCAGAAGCCCTGAGTCACCAAGTGGCCTTAGACGATCTTCCCCTTGTTCCGCCCCGAGCTCCAGCAGGAATCCCGCGCGCCTTTTGAGCCTGATGAACTCGGCCATGTACAGCATCCCTTGCTCCACGGTGCGCGTGCCCCGCTGGAGTTTGATCCCGAACCGGGGTTCCCTGCTGTAGATGCTCCTCACCTCAGAAAACCATCTTTGGCCGTCCTCGCCAAGGAGGTACCCCTTCATGCCCTCTATGGTTAGCCAGTACCCGGTGGCCTCCTCCACCTCCTTAAGGGTCCAGAGAGGCATAAGGGATGGGATCCATGGCCCGTTGAAGGAAGGCGGCTCTTTCCATACGTGCTCCAGGGGCGCCAGCAGCGCGGGCTCTCTCTCTTTAGGACTAACATCTGCTAGCAGGAAAACATCCAGAGGCAGAGGGAAGAAAACCTCGAGTCCCTCGGGGCCCCTCTTGGCGATGAAGGGCCCTCGGAGCCGGAGCGACCCAAAGCTCGTCGCATCCCCCCACTGACTCACGATCGTCTTTAGATTTTTTAGATTAGCCATGTCCTCCTCCCTGCCGAGCGCTTTGCTACGCAGAAAGCGCCGGTAATCGGCAAAGCTGAGGCCGTTTCCTGCGAGCTCACGCGAGAGGAGCAGGGCGCGGATTGCCCCCTGGAAGGTCAACGGGTTCGGGGGAAAGAGCGAGCGGGCCCGGTGGGATTCCCCGCCCGCGAAGGGACGACTATCCCTGAAGAGTAACACATCCAAAGGTTCCAGCCATAGCCACATCGCTACCCCCTTTCACCTCTGACCAGGAAGTGCACTAGCCGGAGCCATTCCAGCACTTGGGACCAGCGATCTAACAGAGCTTTCTCCGGCAACTTCCCGAACCATCTCGAGATCTTTAGCTCCTTAAGTTTCCCGGCGTCTTCGGCTGTAAGCCCTTCGCGGCGCTCAAGCAGCGTTTTTAACACGTCCTCCATGGCCTCCACCGGCACCCCTTTCATCCCCTCGGCCACCCCCTGCATTTGATGGATGAACCGGGGCGAGAGGCCCTTTTTGAACAGAGCGGCCAGGTCCTGGAAGTCCTTCCACACGTCGAAGTTCCCGTAGAACCATTTGCCTCCACTCCTCTGGGGCTCGCCGGAGCGTTTAAGGATGCGAATGGCCCAGGCATCGCGCCCCCAGCCGCCCTCTTCCTCGGGGTCCTTTCGAGGCTTCCTCTTTGCTGTCTTCATGGCCTCATGGGCTTCCTCAACAGCGTGCCAGAATGGGTGGGTGCAGTGGACGATGGCCACCCCGGCGCTGATGGTAAGCCCTTTTGTTTCCTCAGCCGTCCGGTAACCCGGAAGGAGGAGCCGTTGCTCCTCCAGCTCTGGGAAAGGTTCTGCCTTGATCTTTTTGCTACCCCCCAGCGATATCTCTCCGCCTTGCGGTATGCCGCCGAAGAGAGCCTGGAGGTCGTGAATTACCCCGGGGAGCTCCTCCAACGGCAGCAAGGCCAAAACGTCGTCCCCGCCCGCGTAGATCAGCCGTCCGCAGTGTGCTTCCTCCACCACTGGGCGGACGATCCCGAGAGCGAAGTTCTTGAGCGCTTGGCTCAGGACCCGTTGGCGGATCGGCCCCAGGGGACGGGTGGCTTCCCATGCTTTCCGGTCGAGGGCGATTTTCGTGCACAGATCCGGATGGAAGATTTGTTTCAAGGCGGGGCCACGTCGGCCGGTGAGCCACTCACCCATCCTATCCCCGTCCATGGCCAGGATGGCCAGGTAACGGTGAGGGGCAGGGATACCCTTGGCATTAGCGACTTTCAGAAGCTCTCGGAGCGCCTCGCGGGCCGGCTCCAGCTTCTCCTTTTCCACCTGGATGCCGTACTCCCGCTCCACTGCCTTCTCGTCGAAGCTCTCGGGGAAGAGCCAGTCCCCGTCCAACCGGAGGAAACCGGTCTCCTCGGCTTCGCCTCCCCCCAGAAGGATCTTCCTGATCTCCTCCTTATCCCCTTTGCTTCCCAAGACCCCCGCCGCTGCCTCCGCCAGCCGCTCCAGCTTGGGGATCTCAGCGGAGGGATAGATGAGCTCCGTGAGTTCCCTCATCTTCTCCACATAGGTCCTCAGTTTCTCCCAAAGATCGTCCGATCCTTCTTTGAGTTTTACGAGCACACTTTCCTTGAACTTGGCCGTGGCGATGGTGGCGGTGGAGGGGAAGAGGAGATGGGCCGGAAGCCTCTTTTCGCCCTTCAGTTTCTCCTTCACATCGGAGAAGCCCCCTTCCTTGGGTCCCTTCTCCAGGAAGAAAGCCTCCCAGGCCAATCGCTTGGTGAGGCAGACAGCGCAGAGACGATCCCCGCGGCGGATCCTCCCAGCGAGCTTACGCTCCCCGACCTTCCTCCTCGCCCCCACCCCCTGCAACACCTGCCAGAAGACGCGTACCTCCGGATAAGGATCGAGATGAGGGATACCCTTGAGGCCACCTCTATCCAGTCTCCTTTTTATGAACTCCTCCCGGAGGGTCTCCGGGTGCAGGGCCTCACGTACCCCGCACTGGGTGCACTTGTGGCCGGGCTCCTCCGTCTGCGTGAAGTGCCGCAGATTCTTGCGGGCCGTGAGGAGCTTCCCCGCAAGAGAGGAAAGGAGCGAGTAAGCGATCCCGGGCCCCGTTTCGGGGGAAGCACACCCCTCTAGAGCTTTGTAGAGGGCTTTGTACTCCTCCTTGAGGGAGCCTATGAGCTCTTCGAACCCTTGCTTTATCCCGGAAAAATCCTCGCCCAGTGCCCCCCAGGGGAGGACCACCCAAAAGATCCGCGGCTCGAGGAAATCCCCGATCTGGCGCTCCCAGATCCCTTTCCACTCCCCGTCTTTCTTCAGATGCTTCAAACGCTGCTGGAGGTGGGCACACAGCTCAGCCCGATATTCCTGATCCCCGATCCCCCCCGTCGCCTGGTCGATGGACACTTTAAGGCTACGTTCCGCCTCAAGCGCCCCTTCCACGTGTGAGCGGACGGCCTCGGCGATTTCCCTTTTGGCCTTGCGGACCCCCTGGACGGCGGCTTTCGCCAACGTCTCGGCCCGGTCCTGGGGGACTATGGCGGTGAAGATGTTGGGGAAATTAGCGATCCTGATACTATCGTAATCCTTGGAGCGGTTCCTTATGAGTTGGTCATCGAGTCTAATTCCATAAAGGAGCCACCGGTCGACGAAAGGCTGGCCGCGCAGGTCAGGGAAGATGATGGCATCAGGGCCGACTTCCTCGATTACGGGCTTCATCGCTCGCCAGATCAGGTATGAGAGAAGAAAGCTACCCATCCACAGGTCCTGAGTGCGTCGGGCGGCGGAGACGAACTCCTGGGCCGAGGCAATGGTGAAGATGAGAAAGGCAGGCTTGAACGCCCCTTCGTTTTGATCATACGTTCCGGCCAGGGCCGAGGCGGTGGAAGCGAGGTCCCAGATCGAATGGTCCGGAACGCGGGGATCGGCGGGAAGGAGCTCCCAGATGGCTTTTACCCCCTTGGGGAGCTTGTCTAGCTTCTCCCATCGTGGATCGGGCAGTAGGCGCCAGAGGGCGAGGAAGAGACGCTTATACAGGTCCTCTTGAGAGTGGGCGGAATCGAGGTACTGGCTTTTCAGATAACTTGAGGCCGCTTCCGCTGCATTTTTCACCTTATCGGCTAGGCTATCTTCAATCTGCCTAACGTTTCTCTTTACACCGGCCAAAGGATGGATGAGACAGGGGCTCCTCTTCCACACGTTCCACCTGTCCTGCGGCAGGAAACAAGGCTCGTCCAAGGCAGAGGCCAGCTCGTTGGCCCGCCGGGCCACATCGAGATCATCGCTAGCAAAAAGAACTTCTAATGCATCGCCCCCCTCCGCAGGGCTTTCCTCCAGTATCCCCCATGGGGCCCGATAAAGAAAGGCCTGGATTTTCGCTCTCCAGTCAACGCTCACGGCAAACTGACCTCCTTCACCTCGAAATCTCTAAGGCCATTCAGGAAACCGGGGAAATCGATCCGGCCAGTCTTCAAGTACTTCCTGGGATTGGGACCCTCGTCGAAGGCGAGTAGGATGCCGAAGCACTTCCCCTCGGCGGCACGCTTTATCTGAATGAGCAGGGGGGAGGCTAGACGAGGATTGGCGCTCCCTATCTCCGACAATCCTGCTTTTTGTTTGTAGGCCCGGTATATCCTCTCACGAAGGTCATCCATAGCACAGTTCCAACTTTTCCAGAAGCCGCCTTGCGGTCTGACGAGCCATAGCCTGGCTCCGGAGAGTACTGAGAACCGTGTGGGGGGAAGGGTTGTGGGAATGGGAGCGGCATATTGGCTGAACACCTCATGCACCAGCTTCAGGCCCTCCTCGAGGTATTTGCGGAGGCCGTTCAGATCCGAATCTGGATAGGAGAAATCCGGGCAGGGTAAGAGGGACGGGCTTCCCTCCTCGGGGCTAAACGCTAGGGAACCGAAGCCTCGACGTACTCGGGCCCCGACGCCCCCCAACACGGCCAGGAGCCAGAGGCAACCGAACACGATGGGAAGAGCCCTTTCATCACACCCCACTTCAAGCCGGAACTTGCTGGGGGGATGGAAAGCCGGCCTCCAGATATTTGACCTACTGATGCCCCTAACCGTTTTTCCGCTCTGGTCATTCATACACAGATAAGCTTTCTTGAGTTCGATCTTTAGGGGATAGGATCTTATCTTGACGGTCGAAGCCCGATCTGTCGCGCCGAAGACCCTGGTCTCCAGCTTGCGGAGGGGATCATGAGCGCCCACGATGCCTCCCATCATCGCCCGGAACCACCACCGCAGCGCCCCCCGCACCGACGACGGACGCAGGCCCTCCGGTCGAACGGTTTCTAGGTCCCGGGATCGATTGTCAGCACCAGTGATCACTAGTGGGGCTATCACTTCAGCTTGAAAGCTCAGCATGTTCAACCCCTTTCAAGCATCACCTTCTGGCCCTTAAATTGATTTACAAAGTTTTCTAGAGGCTGCCAAGAGGGCACATTAAGAAGTGCCCGATTGCACTCGTTGCCAACCTCTTCGATCCGTAGTCGCTCTTGATCCATGAGGAATCTTGATTTAAAGCAGATGAGGTAAATTCTATAATCTCGAGCTTTCTTCTGAATCCGGATATGCAAGGGGGAAGAGCGCCTGTCGTGGAATTCTCCCGCCACACGTACAGTTTTATTAACCGACCGGAATTGAAACTGCAAAGGCAGTCCGAAGATAGGAAGTTGAAGCCTTGTAGGAGGTTGCCCGCTGGTCAGCAGCTTCTTCGCTTCGTCATAGTCTTTGCTAATGTAATAGTTGAAGCTGCCACGAGGAGACGTTCGGGTGCGCTGACCGCGTCTTCGATCTTCACGGAATTTCCTGAACTCCTGACCTATCCAGTTCAGTGCCTCATTCCACGAATCGAAGCTATTATCAAGCACCAGGCAGGACCATAAATTCCTAGTGATCACAGGGAACAGTGAATCGGTTGGCTCTTGTATGTCTTCACCTGCGAGCTCAGCAAAAGAGTTGCGCACCAGCCCAAGGTTCTCTCGAAGCCAGTTTGCTATATCACCCCTTGGAGGAGTAAAAAGACTTTGTAAGCCTGAAGGCAGTTTGCCTACAACCCGAGAGACTCCTATGCTGCCAAACCCGCGGCGCGTGCGTGCCCCAAGTCCACCAAATTCCGTGAGGAGCCACCATGCTCCGATTGCTACCCTCCCGACAGATTCATCTTGGAATGACAGCGTGACACAGAATTTGAAGTCACCAGAGTCGGGTGAGAGATATACTCGACGTGGGGATGTCCGCGAACCCGAAAGGCCGTAGCCTAAATAAACAATCCCGGGGTTGTCTCTCGACTGAAAATCCCAATCCCTTGTCGGTGGTAACGTTGCGTCCACTCTGACACCAATACGAGACGCCTGGTCCGTATCCCCCAGTACTTTAGCCTCTAAGAGTCTAACCTTCTCAAGATTTCCACCTACCACTCCGCCCATCATCGCCCGGAACCAAAAGCGGAGGGCACCCCGGACCGAAGGCGGACGTAGCTCAACGCCCTGCTGGTCAGCTCCTGAAAGGAACAGGGGAGTGATCACCTGGAGTTTGAACTTCAGTCCGTTCACGATCTCCTACCCCCAGCCAGCCCTCCTTATGGGGAAACAATTCCTAATCAGCTTTTCCCCCTCTTTAGGGGCAACGGTTCTGAATTCAGACTACTCCTTGGACGCTTGAGAGTCAAGTCACAGGGGTGATAAGGAGCCATGACCAAGCACGCTGGCGAGTGTGCAAGCTCAGGCAGGGAACCGGATCTCCAAGTGAGCCTAGATCTGGTGGAACGGACTACTCCCGTCCCAGCTGGTTTCAGTAGCGCGGTTGTGATATCCCGAATCTACTGGGCAACAAGCCGTTCCGGTCTCGTTCCACCTCGAGTGAGTCCAGATCTGACTCTATAAGCTTCCAACTCTGGTATCCCGTAAGCGCTATGACAACAAACAGGGCCAGAGCGGGGGTCTTTCCTTTGGTAAGCCAGGTTTTCCATATAGCCCACGGGCCTAGGGTGCAGACGCCGGTAAGCAGGGCACCGTGGCCAATCAATTTCCGAGCGAAAGGGTCTCGGAAAGCGTCCGCGATTTTCTTAACGGCTACCTTAGTTTCTTTTGTGAGCCATTCCAATGGGTCCCTGTTAAGGCCCGTTAAGAAAAGAGGTGTCTTTGGCGGCAGTGCGTAGACCGTCCCTCCTTGGCAGCTAATTCCTTCGCTTGGCAAGGGGGACGAGGCGGGCCGGAACTCCTGCGCCGGTTTCCGAGGTGGCGTATGTTCGTGCGGTTCTTTTTGCGCCTGTTTGGAAGGTGCGAACTCTTCCCCCGCTCCCCAATAACCATGGCGAAGTAGGGCTTGTGCCTTCTCCCTGTGGACGCGGTATTGGGAAGGCCTTCCCCGTCCGCCCTTGGTATTCACCGGTTGAAGAACCCCGACTTGGCACAAGCGTTTAGTCAGTCTTACTACAGTTGAACGATTTATTTTAAGTGCTCTAGCAATGTCCTCATTTACTTCTAACCAGATCGGGTCGTCTTCCGTTGTCGCCACAAGGATCCTCTTGAGAAGACGGCGCGCGTTACGTGAAAGCTTCCTTTTCTCAACAGGTTGCACCTTCGGACCTCCTCTATGAACGGCGACGATTCGCCTATCCAGGAATTGGAGCAGGTTTGCTTTTTCTTCATATCTAGCATTTGCACGGCGGCCTTGGTCTCCTGTTTCTCTCATGGTTTCCTCCTTCTCATCTCCAAACAGACTCTGCTCAGCACCACGGCCTCGAATTCATGGTCTTCCCCGGGAGCGGAAAGGACCCCGCAGGTCTACAGCGAAGGTATCTATTGCCGTTCCAAGTGCGGGAGTGCCGGGCGTACCAGCTCTCACGGGAAAAATTTGCGAGTCTTAGCGCGGGGT
>CAYSQV010000002.1:0-26672 GCA_964433295.1 uncultured Nitratifractor sp.
CTTTGGTCGGTCTTGCAAGCCGCGACATCACGCCCGATCGCGTCAAGCAGGAACTTGCCAGCCGGTTTGGCACCAGCGGTATCGAAGAAAAAGCAAACCGGAACAAATAATTGTCGTACAAGATCAACAACACCAAGAGCGTTATTCATGCTTTTCTCCTCACCGTCGGTACCACCGTTGCTGAACCTGCCACGATCCTCCCCCTGCTGGTGCACCACTTCAGCTCCTCGCTCGTGCTGGTGGGAATCTTCGCATCTTTGTTGCGCGGCGGTGCGATCGCCGTACAGCTCTTCGCCGCTTTTTACGCACAGGGGTACGAAAAGGTCATGCCGTATATGCACCGGGTCTTTTTCTTTCGGTTTGCCTCGTGGTTTGCCGTGGGCGCGAGTATCTATCTCGTCGGCGATCGCAATCCGACCCTGACTTTGTGGCTGATCGGTTTTTTCTTTTTTACTTTTTCGTTCTCCGCCGGTTTCGGTGCGATCTACTACAAAGAGATCATTGCCAAAGTTTTCGACTCCCATGAGCGGGGTCTGGCCATGGCCAATCGGCAACTGTTTGCCGCCATCGGCGCCATTATAAGCGGAGGGGTGGCCGGATGGGTTCTGGAGCATTTTGACGCGCCCAACAACTACGCGTTTTTGTTTATGATCTCTTCGCTCATCATGCTGATCGGTCTGATTGCATTCGGTTCGATCCACGAACCGCCCAAGACCCGGACCCGTCAACGGGAAAAAAGCTTTATTGAATTTTTGCGCAATGCCCGTATTTTGCTGCAGGAAGATCGGCGGCTTCAGTTACAGATCATCGTTTCGCTGCTGGGATATTCTTTTTTGCTGGCGATGCCGTTTGTCATCATCAAAGCCAAAGAGACCCTTACCCTGACCGGCTGGATGCTCGGCGGCTTTATTACTGTGCAGATGCTCGGCGGAATGATCGGAAATCTGTTTCTCTGGAAACGGTTTGCTCCCAACTATGTCGCCATGATCAAAACTGCTTACGGTTTTATGTTTACCGCTTTTGTTATTGCCCTGTTCGCCCAGGGAGCCGTGGCGTATGCTTTGATCTTTTTTATCTTCGGGATCGGGATGGACGGTTTTCGCAATGCCGATACCAATCTGGTCCTTGAGATCGCTCCGGAGGACAAACGCCCTGTTTACGTCGCGGTACAGTCCACCATCGTCTCACTCGGACTGTTTTTTTCCATTCCGGGCGGGTTTATCCTGCAGCTGACCAACTATACGACCCTCTATCTGATCACGCTGGCCATGATGGGTATCGGCTTTTGGTACACCCAAAAGCTGGGGAGACATGTCGACTGATCTTCGGTCTTACCGATCCTCCTGATCCAAAAAGATCTCTTCGCGGTATTGACGGATATCGGCACTCGGATCTACCCAGAGTACACCCGTCGAGACAATCAGGCTTTTGATGATGTTGTTGGTATAGGCACTGTCGTTCATCAGTGCCGTTGCCATATTGGGATCGATGTAATTCCCCCGGATCAGTTTGTCCAGCTTTCCATTGGCGACAATGTCGTTCTTGGCCAGGATCTTTTTGGCTTTTTGCAACAACTCCATCGCTTTTTCTTTCTCTTCTGTCTGGGTGATGCGATGAATTCTACGCATAAGTTTGGCGATCCGCTTGACCATTTTGACGTATTGCTCTTTGATGTAAGGGTTCTCGCTGCGAATGTAAACCTGCAGATTGTGCTGGAGCTGCTCAGTCATTTTGACCGCTTCGATCGTATTGCGGTTTGCCAGTTTGATGTTGTAGTAGCTGTTGACATATTCCTCTTCCATCTTGGACTGGGCACGGATGATAAACGCGACGATCTCGCCGTATACCCCCTTGAGTTTGTGCCGATATGCCGCTTCGATGTCGATGGTGCCAAGACAGCAACCATGGGCAAAAAGCGCATCGATCTCTTTTGCCGAGAAGAGCGCGTCGGGGGACAGGCCCAACGCACGGGCAATGATCTCTATGGCATGACGCAGCAGGCGCTTGGATTCATCCTGGACCGCTTTGAGTGCCGTAGCAGGGAACTCCAAAGCCGCATCATTGAGGTAGATCGCCTTTTCGACCGGATGCAGCTCTTCGGGTGCTTTGGAGATAAAAGTTCGCTCCAAAAAACGGACCAGTGTCCCGACAAATGGTATGAAGAGTATCACACCGAAGATCTTGAAAAAAGAGTCAAAAACCGCCAGTCTCAGCGTATAGTTGTCCGACGCAATGCCCAGCGCATCGGCAATCCAGTTGACCACATCAATGATCTGATAGAAAAGTGCGACCGTAATCGTCGCGGTCACAACATTGAAGATAAAATGCGCTCCGGCAAGCCGTTTGCCGTCGATATTGGAGCTGAGCGAACCGATAATGGCAGTAATCGTCGTACCGATGTTGGCCCCGATGGTTAGCGCAATGGCATTCTCATAGGTGATTTGCCCCACCGACAAAGCCGCGAGAATCAGGACAATCGTGGCATGGGAGGACTGCATCACCACGGTTGCCAGTATCCCGATTCCGATGTAGATCATCAGCCCCTTGAACCCCCCGACCGAGAACGATGCCAGATCGATGGTATCCTTAAAGGCTTCAAAACCCTCTTTCATGTAGTGGATTCCCAAAAAGAGAAACCCCAGACCGGCCAGCACATACCCGATCCCCTTGAGGGACTTGCTCTTCTGAAAGATCAGAATCACCCCAAAAACCAACATCGGCATCGCGTAGGCAGAGATCTTGACCTTGAGCCCAAAACCGGCCATCAGCCATGCGCCCGTCGTCGTACCGATGTTTGCCCCCAGTATGATGCCGATTCCCTGTGTCAGACCGATCAAACCCGCTCCAATGAACGAAATGGTCAGTACCGATACCAGTGAACTCGACTGCATGATCGCCGTACTGACAAAACCAAAACCGATGCTTTTCCACAGCTTGTCGGTCGAGACGCGAAGCACCCGCTCCAGCGCCCCACCCGAAAAGGCACGAAATCCCTCCTCCAGCGAAAGCATCCCGAACAGGAAGATCGCTACACCGGCCGAGATCTCCTTGAAATCCGGACTGATCCAGAATCCATAAGCTAAAAATATCAAAATAATAGGGAAAAGTATCTTCCTTAGCATCGGCGGAGAATACCCCCTTTCTGAAGACTTGATTGATTATACTCCTATTTTGCTTTGATAAAATGGATATTTTTATTCAGTTTCTTCCAATATCCAATACAATATTGCCTTTTGTCAATTTGTATTAAAACACAATAATTATCAAATAAAATAGGACGAATATAATTATTGTATTTTATCGCTACCCGAAAGGAGGAGAAGCGCTCGATCGGGCCGCCACGTCAACACTATTTTACTTCGGTTAAACTTTCCCTTTTAGAATTCCATTTATCCCATACCGATAAGGAGTTTATCATGAAACGACCAATCAAATACCTCGCGTTGGCTGCTCTGTTGAGTGGACTCGGTTTTGGGGCGGTTCACGTCACGCAGACCAACACTCCCGCTTCACCGTCGGCCTCCTCGGCCACGGTCAGCGATCCGTTTGCCCAAATGGATCGCATCTTCGAGATGCAGATGCGACAAATGGAACAGATGCGCCGCCAGATGGACGCGATGTTCAGCAATTTTGAACAGAGCTTCCAGTCCCCAACCTTCCGCCAGACACCGCGCCTGATCCACTCATCCGGAGTTTTCAGTTCCGGTTTCCAGGACAAAGGGGACCACTATGAGCTCAAGATCCGTGTCAACGATCTCAACAACTCAAAAGTAAACATCACCGCCGAAAACGGCATGATCACCGTCACGACCCGGGCGCAAAAAAAACAGGAGCAAACCAAAGGGAACTACGGCAAGGTGATCAGTTTTGCCAGCAGCAGCTCGACACAGAGCTTTACCCTCCCCTCAGATGCCGACGAAGCGACCATCAAAGCCGAACAGTCCGACAACGTTATCACCATCACGATCAGCAAAAAACCCGGATCAGGGAAAAAAGCCAAAGTCATTCCGGTCACCCCCAAGGCAAATTCTCCCAAAAATTAGCCCGATTTCTCCTCGGGATATTCCGAGGAGAAGTGCAAACATTTAATCGATACTTTTTATTAATATTTAACCATACTTATAATATATTATGATGATTATATATAAAAGGAAGACAATGAATGTTTTGCACCCCCCTTTTGTCCACTTTGTCGTGGCACTGCCCGTCGTTGCGCTCTTCTCCCAACTGACCTATTTGGCTACGCGGGATCTGGCCTACTCCAAGGCAGCCTTCCGGATCATCGCCATGACCTTATTGGCCTCCTTCTTCTCCGTCTACTCCGGTCTTTCCGATGCGCAAACCATCCTCGAAGGTCACCATATTCTAAAAAAAGGCCTTGATGTGCTGGCCAATCACAAGGCATTGGGGATGATCGCGGTTGCCCTTTTGCTCATTGCCACTCTCGTAAAATGGCTCGCAGTCTCCCGAAAATCCCATTCCCTGGAAATCCTGGCTCTCTTTTTGATCATCGTCACCATCGCAACAACGCTTTATCAGGGACGGCAAGGCGGAAAGATCGTCTATCAGTATGGGGGAGGGATCGATACCAGGATCACCGATCAACGTACCACGGAATCCGCAACACGCCCTTAATGTTTCCAATCAGGTAGGATGGTCGGCATTGCCTCCGGCGAAATAGTGGCCATCAAAGCTCACCAGGGAGTAGGTGCGATCGCGTCCCAGCGAATCAATCAGGCCGTCGATGGAGAGGAAACCGACCGAATCGGCTCCGATGTATTCGGCGATCTCTTCAGGAGTTTTGCTGTTGGAAATAAGCTCTTCACGAGTGGGGGTATCGATGCCGTAACGGCAGGGGTATTTGATCTCCGGGGCGGCGATACGCATATGAATCTCAACAGCTCCGGCCTCACGCAGCATCTTGACGATCTGGCGCGAAGTGGTGCCGCGTACGAGCGAATCGTCCACGATGGCGATCCGCTTCCCGGCGATCAGGTGCTTGATGGGAGAGAGTTTGAGGCGGACCTTGAGATCACGGATCGTCTGGGTCGGCTCGATGAACGTGCGCCCCACGTAATGATTGCGCACGATCCCCATCTCAAACGGCACCCCGATCCCTTCGGCATATCCGCGTGCTGCGGCCACACCGCTGTCGGGTACCGGGATCACCAGGTCCACCTCTGCTGGCGAATCCTGCGCCAGACGCTTGCCGGTCTCGACCCGCACCTGATAAACATTTTTACCGTCAATGATACTGTCTGGGCGGGCAAAATAGATGTATTCAAACGCATCCGGATGATAATCTGGAGCAAAAAGCTGCTCGCTGATTGGCTCCCGATTCTCTTCGAAGATCACCATTTCACCGGGCTTAATGTCACGGACAAACTCCGCATTGACCAGATCAAGTGCCGTCGTCTCGCTGGCAACAATGTATCCGCCATCAGGCAGCCTCCCCATGCTGAGTGGTCGGATTCCCCACTTGTCCCGGACAACGAACAGTTTGGATCGGCTCTGGATCATGAGGTTAAACGCCCCCTCGAGACGCCCCATCGCATCCCGGACACGGTCGATGAGATGATCCTCCTGGCTTTTGGCGATGAGATGGATGATGTTCTCTGTGTCCATATCGCTCTGAAAAATCGCTCCTCTTTCGATAAGCTCTTCACGGACAGAAAGCTTGTTGGTAAGATTGCCGTTGTGCGCAATCGCGATTTCACCGAGTTTGTACCGGGCAAAAAGCGGCTGGGCATCGTCGACCGATTCTTTTCCTGCCGTCGAATAGCGGTTGTGACCGATGGCACAGGAACCCGTCAGTTGCGAGAGATTCCCCTCGTGAAAAACCGAGGTGACCAGTCCCCGTTTTTTGCGCATGCGTATCTGCGTACCGTCGGCGACCGCAATCCCGGTCGCCTCCTGGCCACGGTGCTGCATCGCAAAGAGTGCATAATAGGCCACTTTGGCCGCTTCACTGCTGCCGTAAACCCCTACAACCGCACACATCAAAGACCTCCCGCAGAGGTCAGTGGGTAGTGGGCAGTGGGCAGTGGGCAGAATGATGGGTAGGGTGCGTTTGTTAATGTACCAATTGATGGAAGATAAGCAGTGTGTGTCATGTATTTTACTTTTTACTTGTTACTTCTTTGCCCGCAGCAGGCTGCGTCGCGTTAGATCCCCAGTACATCGTTGATGCTGTAGAGCCCAGGTTCTTGGTCGATGATCCATTTGGCAGCGCGTACGGCACCTTTGGAGAAGGTCTCTCGGCTGGTTGCGGTGTGGTTGAGCTCCAGAAACTCCCCGTCGTTGTAGAAGCCTACCGTATGGCGTCCGACAATGTCACCGCCCCGCAATGCCATGACACCGATCTCCTCCCGCGTGCGTGCACCGATCTGCCCGTCGCGACCGCTGACACGTACCGCATCGAGATCCAGCCCGCGCCCTTTGGCGGCAAATTCCGCCAGGGTCAGTGCCGTACCGCTGGGGGCATCGACCTTGTGCCGATGGTGCTGCTCGACGATCTCGATATCAAAATCCTCCAGCGTCGCAGAGACCTGTTCGACAAGTTTTTTGAGCAGTGCAATCCCCGCTGACATATTGGTCGCGTAGAGAATGGGCATCTTCTGGGAGGCCTCGGAAAGGAGGTTTTGTTGATGTTCAGAAAATCCGGTCGTGGCAATCACAAGCGGCCGAGGGGTTTCGATGGCAGTCTCGAGCAGGTTTTGAGTCGCAGCCGGTGCCGAGAAATCGATCACCGCATCGCAACGGTCGAGAAACTTGACCATCGAATTGGTCAGAAGAACCGATTCGGGAACCGGGGTCGTCAGTTCGTCAAAAACATGGAGTACACTCAGCTCCAACCCGTCTGTCTCAAGGACATTTTTGATCAGATGGGCCCCCATCCGACCGGTAGAACCGAGAATGCCTATGCGTGTCATTACTGCTGCTCGAGGACATGCTCGAGCGCTTGCATCCCGGCAATCGCCCCGTCACTGGCAGCACACACCACCTGCTTGGCCGCGTCAATCCGCACATCACCGGCTGCATAGAGGCCCGGAACATCGGTCCGCATCTTGAGATCGACGACCACTTCGCCGTTTTCGTTGGTAGCACAGAGGTAGCTTCCATCGCTTTGGCGAAGGACATGGTTGTTGACGTTGTTCCCTACAAATACGAAGACACCCGGGACTTCCAGGGTACGTTCGGTCCCGTCTTTGAATGCGATTTTAAGTCCATCCAGGCCCATTGGACCGCCAAAAGCCTCCTGGATCTTTGCGTTAAGCACCAGTTCAATTTTATCGTTGTTCATCACCCGTTCCACCGTCGGGGGAGCAGCGCGGAACGTATCGCGTCGGTGCACCAGATAGACTTTGGAACAGATGTTGGCCAAATACAACGCTTCTTCCAGCGCAGTGTCCCCGCCGCCAAGCACCGCGGTGGGTTTGCCTTTGTAGAAAAATCCGTCACAGGTCGCACAGGTACTCACCCCGCGCCCAAAAAACTCCTCTTCGCCGGGAAAGCCCGCACGGCGAGGGGTGCTTCCTGTCGCAAGAACAACGGTTTTGGCCTCCTGGGTCTGATCACCATCGAGATGGATCACAAAGTGATCCCCCTCTTTGGTCACCCGCTTCACTTCACGCATTTCATGCTTGAGACCAAAATGCATGCACTGCTCAGGCCACGGCTCCATGAGGTCCATCCCGGTCATCCCTTCACGGAAAACACCGGGATAGTTCTCGATCTCGCTGCTTTGGGTGATCTGTCCTCCGGGCGCTCCCATCTCAAACATCGTCACATTTTTCAGCCCGCCCCGGGTCGCATAGAGTCCGGCAGTCAGCCCGGCTGGGCCCCCGCCGATGATGGCACAATCCAACATAATATTGTCCTCCTGAATAGTATAGAATATTTGATCAAACCGATTATAGCGAAACAGGCTTGATGAACTATTCAGTCATGAAGAAACAAGAGGTGGAACACCCGAAGGTGCCCCGGGGAAACGGGATCAGTCGAGGAGAGCCTTGAGCTTCTCTTCGAAAACACCCTTGCCGGCAGCTCCGATCATCTGATCGGCCAGCTCACCGTCTTTGAACCAGAGCATGGTGGGGATGGAGCGGATACCGAATTTGATCGCGATCTCCTGCTCTTCGTCGGTGTTGACTTTTGCGATGGTCGCTTTGCCTTCATACTCTTCGGCAAGCTCTTCGACAACCGGTGCGATCATACGACACGGTGCACACCACGGTGCCCAGAAGTCGACCATGGTCACGCCCTCGGCGATGGTAGCATCAAAGTTCTCGTTGGTCAATTCAACATATTTGGCCATTGTGTCTTTCCTTTTTTTGGGAATGGGATTTAAGAAAAGCGATTATACAATCATTTCTCTGAGGGTTTATAGCATATCGGAGTAAATTTGTCAACATTTTTGTTTTCTGCTCTCAAAATCCCCTAATAATGGAGATTATAACGTCACATTCTCAATCAATTCCACCTCGCCTCGCCGCACCAGCAACGCGTCGATACTGAACGCCACATCCAGGCCGTGCGTTTTGAGATAGTAGTGGGTGGAGTGGATCACTTTGCGGAGTTTGGCCGGGGTGAGGTTGTACACCGGATCAAAATCCCGTTCGGCACTCTTGACCTCAATAAAGTGCCATACACCGTGCCGATGGGCGATGATATCGATCTCGCCAAGTTTGCGGGCATAGTAGTTGCGCTCAACAATAACAAAACCGGCTTCCTGCAAAAAATGCGTCGCCAGCTCTTCGGCGTCGTTGCCGAACTGTTTGAGGAGGTTGCGTTGCACAGATGGATCCTTTTGTTTGTCGTCATTCCGGATGTGATACGGAATCCCCTGCTGTTGCGGGGGTGATGACAGCAGTATAGCAGACACAAAAGCGCAAGAGGGGGAAATATGTCAAATTGTCATATTTTTATATTCGCAAGGATCTGGGCACGGATCTCGTTGGCACTGTGCGGGGCTTCACGATCGAGTTCTCCGATCAGATCGGCACGGATATAGACCGTCAGGCTGGCCAATGCCTGGGCGATTGTATCGGCATCAGCAAGGCTGACATGGTGATCATCCCCCACACGTTCATGAAAGACTTCCAGAAAATGCTGATACTCCTCCAGCACCGCCGGGGAGGCAACGATCGCCAACCGATGGGTATGAAAACGCAATCGGGTCAGATCCTCGCGGGTGATGTCCTGACGAAGCACCATCGCCTCCAGCGCATCGATCAGCCGCTGGTAGGTCTCGGTCTTGAGCTCAATGAATTTGACGTTTTGTTCTTTGTCGAGCTCTACGGCCGTCTGTTTGTTCAGCAGCAGCGCGGTGATCAGGATCGTCGCCAGCGTACCCAGTACCACGAGAATGATCTCCTGGGTAAAAGGCATCCGATCGCTCATGTGATACGCCAGGCGCAAAAAGAAATACCCTCCCACAAAGACAATCGCACTCATGACAAGCGTAAAAACGCTGTTTTGCATCCATTTTTTCATCGGGTATCCTTGGGAGAGAGTAGGGCCTGCCCGAACCGTATTCGGGCGCGGCGGTTATTGATTATTGCTTGGGCGAGAAGACTTTGGCTTTGAAATCGGCCAGCTTATCTTTGAGCGAATCGAAGAGTTTTTCGGCTTTGTTTTTGCCCTTGATCTCTTTTTTTGTTGCTTCGATTTTATCCTGAAGCACCTTGTAGGTTACTTCGCTTTTGCTGACATAGCCCAGTTCTTTGGCGACTTTAAGGCTTTCGCTTGCCGCATCCAGATAGAGGATCGCCTTTGCTTTGTCCCGGGAGGCGATATCGGACGCCGCGGCAATCAGATCGGTTGCCTTGAGCAGCGGAATGGGTACAATCACGGTCGTCTCATCAAAGGTATTCAAGGCGATTGTCAAGAGCTCCTGAGCCATGGCAGTCTTGTCGCTGTGGATGTACTTGGACGCGAGCTTGAGCGCATCGGGATACGATACCAGAGGCAGGCTGACCGTCGTAATGTCGATCTCACTGGTCAATGGCATCAACGCTTTTCGGGCCAACTGGACTTTGCCGTTCTCGAGCAGTTCTTTGGCGATTTTCACCGTCGCTTTGATCCCATCGCTCGTTCCGATAAACTCATTGACCGCGACAAAACTCTTGATCGGGAGCACTTTGGGGGCCTCATTGGAGGCGAGAATAACCTCGAGTTTTCCCAGGGCTTTTTCAATCGCTTTGAGGGCACCCTCTTTGTCCTTTTTTTCCAGTGCGATCAGGGCTTCGTGTGCTGATTTGAGCGAATCGATCGCCTCCTGGACCAATTGGGTTTTCTGCTGAGCCGCCTCCCCTTTGGCATGGCTGACGGCTGCGGTACTTATCTGTTTGGCCGTAGCATCGGCAGGGGTTGAATCCAACGCGAAAAGGGCCGGAGAGAGTAACAGCGATGCTGTCAGACCCGACAAGATAATTTTCTTCATTTTTGACTCCTTTATCATAAATATAGTTTAGTGAATATGACTAAACTTAAAAGGAATCATACCGCCGAATCGCTAACAAAAAATGCTACTTCGGTAGCAAAAAAATCATTAACTGCACGCCACCCCGTCACCGGCAGGGATCACCTCCACCTCCACCGATTTGAATCGGGCGGTGAGCACCACCTCATCGGCCTCATCCCCAAAAAGCGCATTGATCCGACTGCGGGCATGGTGAAAGGTCACAAACAGCGTGCGGGGGCGAACCTTGTCGGTGTAGTGAACGGTGAGGGCTTCGCTCTCACCGTATGAACTGCGCAAGATCACCCGATCACCGTATTTGCCTTCGTCTTCGGCAGGCATCAGCAGCACATCTTCGTCGTATTTGGTATCGAGTTTGGTGCTGCGTCGGGTCTGGGCGGCGTTGTTGTAATGGGCCAGTGTCCGGCCGGTGGTGAGATAATACCCCCCTCTCCGATCGGCATAAAAGGTACCCGCAAGAATCGCATCAACCATGCCCCGCCGCTGCCATGGACGATAGTGAAATCGCCCCAATCCGTCTTTGGTGCGAAAATCGAGCAGGTGCAGCACCGGAGTATCCTCATGATAGATCGGCCACTGCATCCCCCGTTTTCGGTGACGTTCCAGTCGATAATAGTCGGCTCCGCTGAAACGTCGGGGGGCTGCGCGGCGCACTTCGTTCCAGACATCCTCACTCGTCTCAAAAGCAAAATTCTCCCCGTCCCCCAGCCGATGTGCCAGCGCGGTGAGGACCTCCCAATCATCCGGCAGGTCACTCTCTACCAGCGGCTGAGACAGATGCAGCCGACGCATGGCATTGATATAAACTCCGGTCTTCTCATATGCCGATTTGACCCCGATAACAATGTCTGCATGGTGCGTGATCTCTGTTGCGAACAACTCCAGTACCATCAGAAAATCGAGTCCGCCCAATGCCCTGGATATTTTGTTCTGATTGGGATGGATATGGGCGATATCTTCGCCCATGTTGAGCAGGGCACGTATTCCGCCCGTTTCCATCGCATCGATCATCTGCGGCGTCATCATCCCGACGGTCTCCGGCGTCTGATAGTCGGGCAGGTAGTAGGGCAGACATCCCATGTCACAGGCTCCCTGGACGTTGTTCTGTCCCCGCAGCGGCATGAGACCCGCCCCCGTCCGGCCGATGTTGCCCGTCAGCAACGCCAGGTGGGTCGCCGCCATCACCGCTGCCGTCCCGTCGGTGTGCTCGGTCAACCCCAGTCCCCAGAAGATCATCGATCGGCGAATGGCGTACTCCCGAGCGATATTGGGGATCTGCTTGGCCAGATATTCGTACCCCTCCACCTGCTCGAAAAAACGCGGATCGGCGTACGGGTCGCCCAGGATGCTCTCCCGGTACGCCTCAAACCCCGTCGTGCGGTTGGCGACGAAACTTTTGTCGTAGAGCTCCTCATCAAGTATAACATAGGCCATCATGTTGAGGATCAGCAGGTTGGACTCAAAAGGGATAATGCAGTTGTGCCTGGCCAGACGGGCCAGCTTGGTCTGACGTACATCGATGACGGCAAGATTGTTCTCTTTTTTGGCCATGTCGACGATGCGGTTGGCAATGATAGGGTGAGCTTCCATGGTATTGGAGCCGATGACGACCATAAATTCGGTCTCGTAGATGTCGTTGTAGGGGTTAGTCGCCGCCCCTTCTCCTATGGTGGCACGCATTCCGGCCAGGCTGGGAGAATGGCACACCCGCGCACAGTTGTCGACGTGGGGCGACCCCATCGTCTGGCGGGTAAACTTCTGAAACGCATAGGCCGACTCACTGCTGGTCCGCGCCCCGCCGATGGCGGCGAAAGTTTCGCCGCCGTGCTCGGTGCGAATCGCTTCCAGCTTGAACGCGGCGATATCCATCGCCGTCTCAAAATCGCTCGTCAGATAGCGCGCATCAAACGGCCGCAAACGCTCCCCGAAACGCTCGGCGATCTGCGGATTGCGGGCGATGAAATCCCTGGCAATGCGCGGCTGGCGGATCCGGTCGGGCGCGGTGATAAAGTCATACCCGTACTTCCCTTTGATGCAGAGCTTCCCCTGCGAAACCACCCCGTCGTTCTGGGCATAGACCTTGACGATGCGATTGTCTTCCACCACACCGGTGATGTCGCACCCTACCCCGCAGTAGGTACAGACGCTCTCAATCTCGGTTTTCATTATTTAAAATTCCCAAAAACCAAAGGGGCCTTCAGCTCTTCCAGGCCTTTGACCAGCGCGATCACCGCCTGAAGGTCGTCGATCTTTTTGCCGCTGACGCGGATCTCGTCTCCCTGGATGGAGGGGGTGACTTTGAGCTTGGCGTCTTTGATCGCTTTGACGATCTTTTTGGCCTCATCACGATCGATCGTATCGACGATCCGGTAGATCACTTTGGTGTTGCCGCCGCTGACCCCTTCGGTCTTGACCTCATCAAGCGATTTGGCCGAAAGACCCCGCTTGATCATTTTGCTCAGCACAATATCTTTGAGCGCGTCGATCTTGCTGTCGCTCGAACTGCTCAAACTCAATGTTTTGGCCTTTTCGTTCAAATCGATCTCCACCATGATCCCTTTGAAATCAAAGCGGGTCGATGCCTCTTTTTTCACCTGCTCGATGGCGTTTTTCATCTCCATCATGTCGAGCTTGGCACTGATATCGAAATAGTGCTCTTTTGCCATTGTCTCCTCCTATGCTTCGATGCGCAGCATCTGGACGCCGCCATGCACAACGTCCAGCGCCTCAAGTTCTCCAATAGAGTGTTTGATATCCTCTTCGAGGCATTCGTGCGTCGTAAAGAGCAATCGTACATGCCCCTCGATGCGGGAAGGTTTCTGCAGCATGGATGCGATGGAGATACCGGCCTGACTGAGTGTGGAGGTGACCGCCGCCAAAACTCCGGGGCGATCGACCACTTTGAGTTTGAGATAGTACTGGGTACGGATCGCTTCGGCAGGCAACAGTTTCAAGCCGCTCTCCAACCCCTTCTTGTATCCGAGCATCGGTCCGGTATTGCCCCGCACGATCTCGATAATATCGGCGATCACCGCGCTTGCCGTTGCATCGCCGCCGGCACCGGCACCGTAGAACATCGTCTCGCCGACCCGATCGCCTACGACCGAGACTGCGTTCATCACGCCGTCCACTCTGGCGATCATCGCCGCACGCGAAACCAGCGCAGGATGTACCCGAAGTTCCACCCCGTTCCCATTTCGTCTGGCGATCCCAAGAAGCTTGATGGCATAATCAAACTCTTTGGCAAATTCCACATCGGTCGGGGTGATGTTTTCAATCCCCTCAATGAGAATGTCCTCCGGTTTGGCATCAATCCCGTAAGCAATGGAGGCCAAAATCAGCAGCTTGTGCGCCGCATCGAATCCGCCCACATCAAACGTCGGATCCGCCTCGGCGTATCCCAGCGTCTGTGCCTCCTGCAACACCGCATCGTATGGCTCATTCTCCGAGATCATTTTGGTAAGCATAAAATTGCATGTACCGTTCAAAATCCCCTGAATGCTCTCGATGTGGTTGGCTGCCAGACCATTACGCAAGGCACCGATGATAGGAATTCCCCCGGCGACACTCGCTTCATACATCAGGGGGGTCGATCCGGCATGTTCCTGCAGTTCATAGCGATGATACGCCAGAAGGGCCTTGTTGGCCGTGACAACCGGTTTGCCGTTTTTGAGTGCCCTTTGGACCCAGATATACGGTTCTTCCACCCCCCCCATCAACTCGACGACGATGTCAATATCGGGATTGTCCACGACATCCGCCGGGTCGTCACTGAGCATCAGCGAAACATCTCTCTGGGCATCGAGATGACGCACCACCCCCAGATCTGCAACGATCTTCTTCCCTGCGCGCGCTTCAATAATATCGGCATTTTCTTCCAGAATTTTCGCTACCGAACTCCCGACAGTGCCGACACCAAGGATACCGATTCTAACCATCTTTTCTCTCCTTTTTCAGGGCCAACAGGTATCGCTTGATATTCTTGGCCGCCTGGCGGATCCGTTTTTCATTCTCAATCAGAGCGATCCGGACATACTCATCACCGTATTTTCCAAAACCGATCCCCGGGCTCACCGCGACCTGCGCTTTGAGCAGCAACTCTTTGGAAAACTCCAATGAGCCCATTTCACGGGCACACTCTGGGATCTTCGCCCAGATAAACATGCTGGCACGCGGTCGCCCAAGATCCCAGCCGGCCTTGCCGAACGCCTCGATCATTACGTTGCGACGATGGAGATACTTGGGGATCACTTTCTCTTCGACAAGATGCTCATACTCATCAAGCGCCACGGTGGCTGAGACCTGAATCGGGGTAAACATCCCGTAATCCAGCCATGATTTGATCTTTTGAAGGGCGCCGACAAGCTTGGGATTTCCGACGATGAAGCCGACCCGCCATCCGGCCATATTGTAGCTTTTGGAAAGTGTAAAACTTTCCACTGCTACCTCTTTGGCCCCTTCGACTTGCAGGATCGAGGGAGTTTCATATCCGTCAAACGTGATATCGGCATACGCAATGTCGCTGATAATATAAAACCGTTCCCGACGGGCGATCTCCACCAGCCGACGGTAAAAATCCAGTGTTACCGTCGCGGTGGTGGGATTGTGGGGGAAATTGACCACCAGGTACTTCGGCTTGGGAACTGCGTTTCTCAGCGCATATTCCAGGTCGGCGATAAACTGGTCCTCATCCACTTCGAACGACCGCTCATCAAACGTCAGTTTCATCTTCTCGACATTGCCGCCGGCGAGGATAAACGCATAGGAGTGGATCGGATAGGTCGGATCGGGCACAATCGCCGTATCGCCGGGATTGGTGATCGCCTGCACAAGGTGGACATACCCCTCTTTGCTCCCCATGGTCGCCACCGCTTCGGTCTCGGGGTCGAGCACGACATTGTATTTGCGCAAATACCATTTGGTGATCGCCAGACGGAGCTTGTAGATCCCTTTGGAGGCGCTGTAGCCGTGGACATGGGGTTTGCGGGCGGTCTCAACCAGCTTGTCCACGATCGGTTCCAGCGCCGGACCGTCGGGATTGCCCATCGAGAAATCGATCACATCGGCTCCGGCTCTGCGCTCGGCCATCTTGAGCTCATTGACCACCGCAAAGACATATTTTGGGAGGCGATTTATCTTGTCAAACTGTATTTCGTCAAACATTATTACCATACCTTGCTTTTGTTCAGTTGCTGAAACTCTTCATGGGAGATCTCCCGGACCTTGCCGTCTGCGATCAGGAGAAAATGCTTTTTGCCGTCGTTGAGTGCCATTTTTTTCGGCCCCTCGGTATAATCGATAAACCCATGCCCTGTCGCCACGATCCATTTGCCTTTGTTGGTGTCAAAAGTCTGCGCCGCATTTGATGTGGCTACCCGGCGCTTCATGTTGACCAGGTCCACGATCCCCATCCAGACTTTTTTGCGCGGTTTGAGGACGACGATCTTGGCGCGGGCCGCTTTGAGCTTGGCTGCTTTTTGACGGGCGGCTTCCTCGCGGGCCGCACGTTCACGGGCCGCACGTTCACGGGCCGCACGTTCGCGTATCGCCTTCTCTTCGGCTGCTTTTTGGCGGGCTTCCCGTTCACGCAGCGCTTTCTCTTCGGCCGCTTTCTGGCGGGCGGCTTCCTCTTCGGCTCTTTTTCGGGCGGCCTCCTCGTCGACCGGCTTGTCAGCGGTTTGCTCAACCGATTGCCCTGCGGTGGCGGTCGTTGTGGGGGATTTGTCCCCGGTTGTCGGGGCTGTTTGCGGATGGGAAACCGAAGGAACCTCTGTAGAGAACGGCGCTGCCTCTGTGCCGTTCTCTTCCGGAGCGGAGGCGATCGCTTCGTCTATCTCAAGACGCGGCTCCTGCGTAGCGGTCGACGGCACCGGCTGTGATTGGGACTGCGCCTCTTTGTCCGGTCGGGTGTTCCCCTTTGTCTCAACCTGCACTGCATCGGATTGGGTCTGTGTTTTGTCCGTTTTTTGGATCACAAATGTCTCTTTGTCTGCTTCCGGGCGGGTCGCAGAAGCGGCATGGCCCCCCCCGTTTTGGAGCGCGGTCGTGTTCTTCTCTCCGCCGCCTATCCAGCCGGTTGCTTTCTGGATCATCGAAGCGAAAAAGCCGACATCCTCCCCGGTACGGCTCGCATTGGCATCCCCTTTGGTATTCGAATAGGTCTGCCAGGCAGCATAGAGCAATCCGATCGCCACCAGCCCGACCAGCAACGGCTTGACAAAAGAGGGATACTGTCTGGGCATCGACATTTCACTGATCGCAGAGGGATTGCCCGGTGTCTGCTCTGCTGATCCGGAGGGATAGCCGGAAGGCTCCTGCATCGACCCGTCCGCGAAATACGCGTAACATGCCTCGCGAAGTTCACTCAGATCGGCTCGGTATTCCCGCTCCAGGATCGAGATAAATCCCAGCGCCTGCACTTTGCGAAACGCGCCAAAATCCTGCGCAAACAGTTTTTCGAGGTTTTCGACCGACAAACGGGTTTTGTCGCTGATGGACTGGAGCGTATTTCCTTCGATGATCTCATTCAGTTGCATAACTCATCCTATGTATCAAAATTGCGGCAGCGGAGCTGACATTGAGCGAATCAAACGGGCGCTGCATCGTGATCGAGACCGTCGCATCGAGCCGGGCCCGGGCCTTTTTGGAGAGGCCCGTGGCTTCGTTGCCCAACACAAGCACCCGACGAGGCGCAAAGGTGACCGATTCGATCGCCGCCCCCTCCATCGACGCACCGTAGTGGCGAAACCCCACTTGAGCGAGTTCGTGCATCGCATCGAGGATGTTGGGCACAACCCCAAAAGGCATCTCCAGCAGGGCTCCTGCACTCGTACGGGCCACCGCAGCAAAATTGAGCTGCCGAACCCCCGAGGCCACGATCCCGTCCACCCCCAGCGCATAGGCGGTGCGGACAATCGCACCGATGTTGCCGGTATCGGTCAGCCCATCCAGCAACAGGACAAAATCCCCCGATTTGATCTGGGAGAGACTCGCCTCCTCAAAGGGGAACATCTGCACCAGGATCCCCTGGTGGTTGCCCCCCTTGCTCATCGCCTGCGCCCAGCGATTTTCGAGAAACTTGACCTTGTCGCGATAGCGATCATACAACGGACGGGGGAGAATCCCCTTTTTGGCGATGTAGACCGTCTCGACCCGCTCTTCGTGTCGTTCCAATGCATGCAGGCACACCTGTTTTCCGTAAATAATCATGGTAGATTTTATCGAAAAATTACTTGAAGCCGTCCATTCCTGCTTGTTACTTCTTGCTTTTTAGCTCTTCATACCACTCTTTGACACTCTGATCACTCAGGAGGGACAGCAGTTTGGCTTTGGGCTTGGGGGGAAGCTCGAGACGAAGCACCTGCTCGAGGGTAAGGGTTGGCACCCGGCTGTCATGGCCGCGGATCACCAGAACCCACTCACCCCGAATCGTCCCGTCCGGGATCTGTTCCCGAACCGATTCGGCCGTGCCACGGTAGTAGTGCTGATGCCGCTTGGTCAGTTCTTTGGCGACAAAGATCTCCCGGGAAGGATTGGCCGAGACCAACGCATCGAGAAGTTTTCCGAGCCGATGGGGCGCCTCGTAGAGGATCGCATCGGCAGAACAGCCAAGCACCGCATCCAGAGCCGCCTGCCGCTGGCGTCCTTTGTGGGGAAGGAAACCAAAAAAGCGAAAATCCCCGCTCTCAAACCCGCTGGCTGCATACGCCGTTACGACTGCCGAGGCTCCGGGGAGTACATCGTACATCACCCCCTGCTCTTGCGCCCATGCGACCAACAACTGCCCCGGATCAGAGATCGCCGGCATCCCCGCATCGCTGACAAAAACAATACGTTGCCGCGCCAGCCTCTGGCCCAACTCCTCCAAACGCTGCGCTCCGTTGTGCTCATGAAACGAATAAAAATCGGCTTGCGGAAAACGCATCTCAAACCGCTCCTCAAGGAGCCGCAGCAGCTTTTTGGTCTGGCGGGTATCTTCGCACAGAAAAAGCTCCGCCTGTTCAAACAGACGCATCGCACGGATGGTGATGTCCTGGATATTGCCGATGGGGGTGGGGATGAGGGTGATCATGGGGTGCGGGGGCAGATTCTGTGCTCTGCCCGCAAGAGAAAAAACGGCTTAGCCGAGGTTGTACTTTTTCTTGAACTTGTCGACACGACCGGCGGCATCCACGATCTTCTCCGAACCGGTGAAGAAGGGGTGGCATTCGTTGCAAATGTCGATGGAGAGCTCGGGTTTGTTCGAGCGCACTTCAAACGAGTTGCCGCAGGCGCAGGTGACTTTGGTGGTCATGTATTCGGGATGGATATCTTTTTTCATCAAAGATCCTTGTTGATTGTGATGGTGTGACAGGCAACCAACCTGTTCTGACCGCCACTTCGGGGCGGTCCTTCCGCATCCTGAACCCAGGAAGGGGTCGCTGCAACGCATGGTCGCGAGACAGCTCTCTCGTATGCACGAGGAAAAGAGTGCGTATTATATCGAAAAAGGTTTAAATCAGAGCAAAATCCGGCTCGCAACCGCCACGGCGGCACTCTCACTGCGCAGGATTATCGGCGTATCAAGCCCCACGATCTGATCGGGCGCAAAGAGGGCTGCTTCGGCGTCAGTAAACCCCCCTTCGGGGCCGATGATGACCGTCGCATTCTTCTCCCCATCGCACGAGAGTGTTGCATCGGAAAAGTGAAGCATCTGCGCTTCAGGGTACTCGGCGAGGAAGGTGGCAATATCGGAAGCCGTGGTGATCCGCATCCGATCGCTGCGGCCGCACTGCTGGGAGGAGTTGGTAAGAATTTTTTCCAATCGCTCCGGATCGAGACGAAAGTGCTTCTGGCTGCGGTCGCAGTCAATGAAGGTGGTCGCACTCACCCCGATCTCGTTGAGGATCGGCAGGACTTTCTCGATCATCTTGGGATCGATCCGGCACCAGCCGATGTGCAGGGCCCGGCGGGGGGTGATGGGAAGCCTTTCGGTTGCCTGACGTGACAGCTCAGCCGTACGGCGTTCGATCCGTTCGAGGATATAAAAATAAATATCATGATCTCCACCTCTGCGCAGAGCAACCCGATCGCCAACGCGGTGGCGGCGTACTTTGATCAGGTAGCGGTAGGCATCTCCCTCGAGGGTAATCCGGGATGCGCCTGTTTCAGGGTGGAGAAGATACTGCATGAAGGAATCAACCGTAGAGTCCATAGAGGAATGCAACCAGCGTCAAAACCAGTTCGCCGCCGACAACAACGGTATTAAATCCCGAACCGTCGTCGCCACTAAGCCAGAGGCGTTTGAGCCGAATCGCACGATACCCGTCCATCACCGGCAGAATCAGCGCGGCGACGATCATGACAATCACCCGCCCCGGCAGCGCCCGCTGGGTAAACATCCAGTCGATGACTCCCGCAAATGCCGTCATCGTCCAAAAAGCCCAAAAGGCGAAATACCCTACCCGCATCCAAAAGATCATTCGCACAATGTTCTGGCGCATCCCATACGGGATCAACAGATTGATCACCATTACCGCCAGCAATCCTTCAGCTGCCCAGCGGTGGTAACCTATGATCTCATCGAGCATCAGAAGCGCTTCTTGAGGTCGCCGTGATAGACGATGTCAGCCGCATCGATTGTATCATCATTGAGCATAGCCGGGACCGCATCTTCCTCTTCGAGTTTGCGAACCTCTTCGTCCAGCATCTCCTCCTGGTAGGTCTGCATCATGTCTGCGGCGATGATATGGGGCATCTCCTGAATGGCGGTGAGTTTTTTGATCTCCTCTTCGACATCCTCTCCTTCGATGGTGATAATGATTTTCCCCTTCTCTTTGTCCCCAAAATGGTAGTCACACAGACCGCTCTGCTCAAGCTGCCGGCGCACCTCGTCGTAATATTCGCTGCGGCACTGCACCACGATGCTGGAAATGTTCATGTTTGCTCCTTGGATTTAGCGTTGAGCGTTTAGCGCTCAGGATTTAGTAATAAAAAGCTTCGCATCGCGAAGCATACCAAAACTATTCACTACTAACTCATCACTCAGCTAAGGTAGGTTCCACACCAGTACCGTACCATCGTCGCTGCCGCTTATGAGGGTTTTTTCGTCGACGAACACGATGGCGTTGAGCGTACTCTTTTGCCCTTTGAGGACTGCTATCTTTGTGCGGGTCTGAAGATCATACACCGAGATGCTGTTGTCCTCGTCCATGGCAAATGCCGCATACCGTCCGCTGGGGCTGAGCCCAGTCGCATAGATCAGAAACGATGCCTGAAAAAAATCCCCCTGCCCGGTGGAGACCCTGTACCAGGCAGCACGGCGATCCTGCCCGGCAGCCGTGACGATCCCCGATCGAAAATCGACCTTGTACACGTTGTCCTTATTAATCCCTTTGAGTTCCTTCAGAACCTTTCCGGTCCGGGTATCGATCACCGTGATCGCGCCGCTTTCACAGCTGTAGACCGCCTGGGTGCGCTCTTCGTTGAGCGCAAAATCGGAAAACTTGGATTCACTCAACTGGACACGGTAAAGCTCCTTTTTGGTCGCGATCTCCAAAAGGGCCGCTTCGTTGCTGAGAAAACCGAGTAAAATATGATCTTTGTCGATAAAACGGGCTTTGACCAATGTTTTTTTGTCTGCAGCCGAGAGGAGTTTTTTGGTCACATTGTTTTCGTGAATCCACAGATCACTGTAACCCCTGTCTCCACTGTCGCTCAGCAAAAGATAGCGCCCGTCCATGTAATCAACGCTCGCGGCTGCTGCAAAGATCTCATCCCCCATAAAATCCTTGATCTTAGGCAAAACGATCTCTTTGGTCAGTTGACCGGTCGCAAAATCATATACCTGCAGCTTCCCGTGGCTGGTTCCGACATAGAGCCAGGGGGCATGCACGACCAGGTCTTTGGCATTGCCGTCAATGTGGATCGATCCGGAAGGGGCAACTGTCGCAGCGGCGTGCAAGACGCCCGCCCAGATAAACAGGGTCAAAAAAAGTTGTTTCATTTTGGCTCACTTTTGATAAAAATTCGCACGGTTTTCATCCAAGAACCTTCTCGATCTCATCGAGGATCGCCAGGGCAATCTGCTCTTCATCGAGCTGGGTCACCACACCCCAGAGATCCCCCTCCGAGTCGTAGCAATCCTCAAACGCCGCGTGATGCTTGATCCGATCGGGTATCCCGGCCAGCAATTCGCCGACAGCTTCTACCACCGGCGCATGGAGATAAACCATATGGGTGTACACACTCGGATCATACAGATCATCGGTCAATTCGTCATCATCGATGTCCTCATCGTTCTCATCGACAACGATCAGGTTGCGTAGCAAAACGTCCGGATCATCCAGACGCGCAAAGAGTTGGGGGTAGCGCCTTTGCAGTTCTTCGGTGGTCACGCGTATCTCCTTAGTTCAAATGGGTAGGGATTATGACACAAAACAGTAAACGAATCATTGCATTGCGCCCTCGGCCGTCGGCCAGGGCAACGGGACGTAGTCGATCGCGTGTGTCGGACACCGGCCCAGACAAAAACCGCATCCGGTACATCGGTCCTCATCGATGACCGGATTGAACATCCCGTTGAAAAGGATCGCATCCTCCATGCAGGGCTCTTTGCACGCAAAACAGATCACCCCGTTGTGTGCCATGCACGCTTCGCTTTGAATACGAAAACGGGCATTGATCCACTCGACCCCTCCGCTGCGCTCGATGCTGAGCACGTCGGCTTCGCACACCTCGGCGCACGCCTCACAAAAAGTGCATCCGTTGAGAGAAAAATCGAGCGTCGGCACTCCGTTCTCATCCAGGACAATGATCTTCTCTTCACAAGAGGCGACGCATGCTTTGGATTCGCATGCAAGACACCCGCTCTGAAAAAGAGACTCATCCTCTCCATAGGGAGGACGCACCACCCGGGGCGCCTCCTCGGCAGGGACCGGAGCCCCCAAAGGTGTAGCGAGGGATCGGAAGAAATCTCGCCGTGATGCCACTTACTCGACACCTGCGTTCATGACATCGATGAGGTTGGACTTGGACTTGAGGGTCCCGTCTTGACCAAAGTCTGCCTGGAACGTATTGCCCACGGCGGTATCGATGTTTGCCTGCGGTACATGGCATTGTGAACAGTTGTAGCGCCCCTGGTAGAGGGTTTTAAGTTTTTTGGCCTTGGCAATGACCACATCCGATGTGTTGGACACACCCAGCTCTTTCCCTTCTTTGATCACTTTGCCATCTTTCATCTCGGTATCGGGACGGAAGTTGACAAAATGCGAAGGGGGAATGGGGGTTGCCTTGGCTGCAGCAGCCACTTCAGGCATATGGCAGCTGAGGCAGGAATTGTTGGCTTTGGTGATGGGCAACAGCCCTTCGACACTGTGGGGGATCATTGGAGGCGCATTGACAAACGCCCGCTCATACCGTACCCCCGAACCCGGTGCCGGTGCGTCAAATTTAACCTCCGGCAGAGCAACATCCTCCGCTTTGTTGAGCAGCAGAGCTGTCTCATCGTAGGTTTTCTCCTTGTTGCCAAGATCTTCTTTGGCGATCCGATCGGCATTGTTCATGTCCTTGTTGATGTTGACCACTTTTTCGCCGGCTGTAGCAGAGAGTGTGATCAGCCCCAAAGCTGCCATCGCCATCAAACTGTGTTTTAGCATTTTGACTCCTTATTTTTTGTTTCCGAGTGCCAGGATGCTAAATCCCAGCGCATCGTCGTCGCATACATCGATGCAGCGTCCGCAATTGGTGCACTCCGGCTGCACGACCCGCTCGCTGCGCTTGCCGATCATGTTGAGCACTTGCACTTCGGGGCACACATCTTTGCATTTCATGCACAGCGTACAGTTGTCGCTGTTGTGCTTGACGCTCAGAAGTGCGTATTTTCCCAGAAGGGAGTGGACACCACCCAGCGGACAGATGTGTCCGCACCAACCGTTTTTCAATACAAATAGATCCAAAAGGAAGATCGCCACCAGCAACCCCGCTCCCGCACCAAAACCGAAGATCACTCCCCGGTTGAAAATGGTAATGGGTGAGACGATCTCAAAGGCAGCAAACCCGGCCACAGCCGAGACCACCAGCGCGATCGCGATCATGTAATAGCGGGCATTGCGTGTCACCCAGATTTTGCGTTCGATCTTGTCAATGAGCAGTTTGCGTCGGGTCCAGGCCGCTGCGTCGGTAATCATGTTGACCGGACACACCCAGCTGCAAAATGCCCGACCGCCGATGATGCCGTAAAAGAGTGCGATGATGATCGCGCCCACAATGACATCCAGCCCCAGTGAGGCCCCCGCAGCCAACATCTGCAATACCGCAAACGGATCACTCAACGGGATCGTCCCCAGCACCGATGAGCTGGAGATTGTTCCCGAAAGAATTTTCCACCCATAGGCGTGGGCGCCGAAATAGAGCACCAACAATCCGATCTGCGTGATTCGGCGCAGGATGAGATACTTCATGTTACTCATAGCTGACACCCTCGTTCAGATAGTCTGCGGCTTCTTTTTCACTGCGTTTGTCGTGGGTTGTGATATCGGTAATGTCCCGATTTTTGACCCGCTGCTGGTCTTTTTTGTCCCAGCCTTTGACATAGTGATCGCCCGGTTTGCCAAGCGCCACTTCACGCGGCAGAACAAAAATCGCCGGCTTTTCCGTCACGCAGGCCTTTTCGCACAGACCGCATCCGGTACACGCATCCATGTCCACAACGGGCTCCAAAAATGCATGCTTGCCGGTACGGGGGTTGCGATTGTATTTCAGGCTGATCGCTTCGTCCATCAAAGGACACGCGCGATAGCAGGCATCGCACTGGATCCCCCAGAAAGCGATACAGGAGTTCTGGTCGACAACCGCCAGTCCCATATCCATCTTTCGGAAGTCCAGTTGCCCCTCTTCGTTGGTCACCGAGGCCTCGTCCAGCGCACCGGTGGGACACACGGGAACGCACGGAATATCATCGCACATGTAGCACGGGACATCGGCCGCGACGAAATAGGGGGTGCCGATGGCAACCCCGTCGGTATCGGCCTGAGCCATTTTGATCGTCTCGGGACGCGGCTTGCCGGTCTCCTTGTCGATGTTGCTCTCACGGTTGCGGCACGCTTCGGCACACAGCCCGCATTTGATACACGTACGCAAAAAATCCTCTTCGGGGAGTGCCGCGGGGGGACGCAAGGTCAGCACGCTTCCGCGTGCTTTGTCTGCATATCCGGCCCACAACAGTCCGCCGAGAAGACCCAAGCCGGCATGATGTGCCGTGTCGGTAAAAAACCGACGCCGGGCAGTGATCTCAGGCTTGTTTTTGGTGCTCATGCTTGCTTCCTTTGATCTAAATTATGCTTTGGTTATCTTGACCGCACATTTCTTGTAGTCGGTCTGTTTGGACATCGGGCAGGTTGCATCGAGTGTCACCTTGTTGATGAAGACCTTTTCGTCAAACCACGGGACAAAGACCAATCCTTGAGACGGACGGTTACGGCCATGGGTTTCGACGCGGGCTTTGACCTTGCCGCGGCGCGATTCGACCCAGACGAGATCTCCACGCTTGAGGCCTTTGTTTTTGGCATCTTTGGGGTGCATATAGCACAGTGCTTCGGGCACCGCACGGAAGAGCTCAGGTACCCGCATGGTCATGGTGCCGCTGTGCCAGTGTTCCAGCACCCGTCCGGTACACAGCCAGGTGTCGTAGGTCTCATCCGGCTTTTCCGGGGGATCCATGTAGGGGCGTGCATAGATCTTGGCTTTGTTGGGCAGCGGTTTTTTGGTCTTGTCTTTGATCCCCTTCAGGTCTCCCTGAGCCAGGGCTTTGGCCAGCGTACCGTAGAACGCGAAGTCTCCGCCGGGGTTGGCTTTGGCTGCGTAGGGATCGTACTTACAGTTGAAGCGCCACTGGGTCTCTTTGCCGTTGACGACTGGCCACTTGAGTCCGCGGACTTTGTGATAGGTGACAAAATCGGCCAGGTCGTGTCCGTGTCCGCGGCCGAAGCTGGCGTATTCTTCGAAGAGATACTGATGGATCATAAAGCCGTAGCCTTTGAATACCTCACCGTCGCTCCCTTTGACGTTACGTGCATCGCCGATGCACTCCGAGTTGTCGTACCCTTTTTGCGGGAAGCTCTCAAGGTCAATCTTGTAGGCTTTGGCCCGCTCATTGGCAAAGAGGATCTCAAACATGGTGGTGTCTTCGGAGTAGCCCATTTTCTTGGCCTCTTCAATGACACTGGGCAGAGGCTTTTTGCGCGGTCCGCTTGGAGCATACTCACCCCAGAGATCTTTGACCGTAAAACGCTTGGAGAGCTCAACCCACTGCCAGGTATCCGACATGGCCTCGCCCACAGGAAGAACCTGCTGACGCCAATGCTGAGTACGACGCTCGGCATTACCGTACGCGCCCCACTTCTCGTAGATCATCGCGGAGGGGAGAACCAGGTCGGAGACTTTGGCTGAGATACCGGGATAGCCATCCGATGTGACGATGAAGTTGTCCATCTCACGGGCGGCTTTGATCCAGTGGTTTGCGCTCGCACTGTCCTGATAGGGGTTACAGACGTTGACCCACGCAAACTTGATCAGGCCGTCTTCGATGCCGCGGTGGATCGCCATGATGTGCTGCTTGCCAACCGGGTTGAGTGTGCCCGCAGGAATGTGCCAGCCCTTCTCGGTAATAGCACGGTGTTTTGGGCTTTTGACCATCATGTCCGCCGGCAGTCGGTGGCAGAAAGTACCGACTTCACGTGCCGTACCACATGCAGAAGGCTGACCTGTCAGAGAGAAGGCACCTGAGCCCGGCTTAGCCTGCTTGTTGAGCATAAAGTGGACGTTGTAGCTGAGGGTATTGACCCAGGTACCACGGGTATGCTGGTTCATCCCCATGGTCCAGAAAGATACTACTTTTCGACCTTTTTCGATGTAGAGATCGGCGAGCATCTGGAGTTTCTTTTTGAACGCCTCGATGTCTTCGTTGGGATCCCCTTTGGCGATCTTGGCTACATAATCAAGGGTGAAAGGCTCGAGAGATTTTTTGTACTCTTCGAAGCTGATCTCCCAATGCTTGAGGGTACCGGCGGTGTTTTTCATCACGTCACCCTCTTTGTATCCGTACGGAGCCAATGCGGGTGCTTCGGTCGCGGAGACTTTTTTCTCCATCTCTTTTTTGATGGTCTCCATCTCAAGATCGGTGTATTTGCCCTCTTTGAGTGATTTCTCACCC
>CAYSQV010000003.1:0-25146 GCA_964433295.1 uncultured Nitratifractor sp.
TCTCACTGGGGCTGGCCGATGCCAGACGGCATTTCGATCTGCCCTATCGGCTGCCGCGCACGCCGCTTTTTGCGATACTGCGGCTGCTGGTAACCTTTTCGGGCAATCTCTATCTGGCTATCCCCTCGCTGATCCTCGGGTTGGGGTTTTTCCTGCTGGCACGTCAGCTGGGGGGCAGTATGCAAGGATGGGCGCTGATGGCGATCGTTGTGGCCAATGTCCTGATGGCGCTCCCCTTCGCGCTGGCGGTGCTGGTGCCGGCCATGCAGCGGATCGCCCGACGGTATGACCGGCTGGTCTTTTCGCTTGGGCTGAGTACCTGGCAGCGGTGGCGGTATGCGGAGTGGCCCTACCTGCGCCGGAGTCTGGGGTACATCGCTGCGCTCTCTTTTGCCCTTTCACTGGGTGATCTTGGGGTTGTGGCGCTTTTTGGGAATCGGGAGATCACCACCCTGCCGTGGTATCTCTATGGGCTGATGGGCTCGTACCGCACCGCTGACGCGGCCGGTGTGGCACTTGTGCTGCTGCTGATGGTTGGTGCGCTCTTTTTTGTGGTACACTACGAAAAAAAGCCGAAGGACTCCCATGCTCTACGCTGATGAGCTCACCTACACCTATCATCACGACGGCCAAAGCGATCTCTACCGTTACGATCTGCGGGTCGATGCCGGAGAAGTAGCCGGCATTCTCGGCCCCAGCGGCAGCGGCAAATCGACCCTGATCGATCTGCTGGCGGGCTTTCTCCTGCCCAACGGAGGAACGATACGGTACGATGATACGCCGCTGAACGATCTGCCGCCGGAGAAGCGTCCCGTCACGACGCTCTTTCAGCAACACAACCTCTTCGAACATCTTACGGCCGAGCAGAACCTCCTCATCGGCCTGCATGGGAATATCCATGCCACCCCCAATGAACACGCCCGCGCCCGGGCGATCCTCGGTGAGCTTGGGATCGCCGACCAGGCCGACAAGGTGGTCACTGCCCTCTCCGGCGGGCAGCAGCAGCGGGTGGCGCTGGGGCGGGCACTGCTGCGAGAGCGAACGATCCTGCTGCTCGATGAGCCCTTCACCGGGCTTGATCAGGCGACCCGGGCCGATGTGCTCGATCTGGTCCGCACCCTGACATCCCGTCGCGGTCTGCATACGATCATGGTCACCCACGAGCCAAGTGATTGCGATGCGATCGCCGATCATTGTTATGAGATGAAAAAGGGAGTACTGCAACCCACCCCCGCCAAAGCGGGAGAAAAGGATAAATTCTAACAAAAGGAGATTGTGTTCCGAGAGTTCAAAAGGAGGAGGCTTTAAACGAAGAGGTCAACATCACATAGTTTCTGTCGTTTATCTCCCGGATACAGTGCAACTATACCATGTTGCTGTCAGAAAAAAGTCAACGCTCCAGAAGCGATCTGAGCATTGCAATCTCCTCTTCACTTCCGTGTACGCTCCAGCGGACCCCTTCGGCTTCGAACATACGCTCCGACAGTGCGATGCCCATCTGCTCCAGATGGTACTCAATCTGCCGTATCTGGGCATAAGGGGTGGTGAAGGTGTACTGTACCTCCTTGTGGTACGGATGCCAGCGGGCCTGAGCGACGAGGTTTTTGGCCGCCAGTGTGTAGGCACGCACCATCCCGCCGATGCCCAGCCTGGTCCCGCCAAAATAGCGCACGATCACAACAGCACACCCGATCGTCTCCTCTCCGCGCAGGACATTGAGGATCGGAGTGCCCGCGGCACCACGGGGCTCTCCGTCATCGCTGCTGTTCTCCACCACCTGATCGTAGGCGTTGAGATGTCGGTAGGCGTAGACTACATGGCTTGCTTTTGGATGTTCGCTTCTGAGCTGATCCTGCAAACCCTCAAAGTGTGCCATCGGAACAAGATAGCCGAAAAATTTGGAACGGTTCACTTCGGTGAGATGTTCATATTTTCGATCGATCGTTACCATAATGCCCGGATGTATTTGTAGAGTTTGAGTCCTGCAAAGGCGCCGATCGCATCGGCGCCCACATCGGCCCATTCGGCGCTGCGGTGAACGGCAAAGAGCTGAGAGATCTCAATAAAGCCTCCGTAGGCCACCAGCAGTGCCAGCGCTTTCAGGTAGTCGATTCGCCAGCCCAGCCTCAGCAGCATCCCCAGTACCAGAAACGCACCGGCGTGGTTGAGCTTGTCCGACCAGCCAAACAGAGGGGCAACCGTCTCGCCGGGAAGTACCGAGAGAAGGTAGCTGCCCGCCAGCACCGCAAAAAAGAGCGTACGCCAGATACGCTCATACTTCCGGTAACCATACCGGTAGTAGCGCCTACGCGATCGCCGCATCGATCCGCTCCACGATGAAACGGGCAAAATCTTCCCCGTCGTTCGGGCACGGAGCGACCCGGTAATCGTCGTATCCGATCTTTTCGGCTATCTCACGATGCTCCACCTCAAGTTCAAAAAGGGTCTCGGAGTTGTCCACCGTAAAGGAGAGCGGCGCGATCAGTATTTTCAGGTTGTCCGGATGGCGCAGCACATCGGCGAGATTGGGCTCCAGCCAGGCGGCATTGCCAACCTTGGACTGATAGGCGAGCTTCACCGCACGGAAACGGACTCCCCGCTCGGCCAGGAGCCGCTCCAGCATCCGCACGTTCGCCTCGATATGCTCCCGATAGGGATCACCCGCCTCAATAATGCTCATCGGCAAGCCATGGGCCGAGAGGATCAGATCGTACTCCGCCGCGTCATGCCCCTCCAGCGCCGAGACGATCCGATCGGTCTGGATCGCGCCGTAACGCTCATCGGCATAATAGGGATCGACCACCCGCAGCAGGGGATGATACCCGCTCTGTGTCAAACGGGCCTGGAGGTCATCAAGCGAAGAGAGGGTCGTGGTGGTGGAGTAGTGGGGATACATCGGGAAGGCAATGATCTCATCAATCCCCATACGTTGAAACTCTTCCAGCGCCTCGGACGCAAACGGCGGCACATAGCGCATCCCCAGACGGGTCGGGAGAGCGCTGAGGCGTTCCACTTTCCCCGCCAGCAATTGAGACAGCTTGCTCAGGGGGGACTTCCCGCCAAGCTGACGGTAGTTCTCCTGCGCCTCGCGGAGACGTTTTTTAACGATCCGATTGGCCAGAAATTTGCGAAAGATAGGGCGCATCGGCAGGATACGCGGATCGGCGAACATGTTGCGCAAAAAGAGCTCAACCTCGCCGATGTCGTTGGGGCCTCCCATATTGAGCAGCAGAATGCCTCGCGCCATGTTCACCTCCGTACTTGTTGGTGATATGGTAGCAAAAAGCGCCTTTTATCCCCGGCCAAATCCCACACGTGCCAGTACATTGTCTCCGGTTTTAATCAGGTAGTAGATCGTCCCCGCAACGTGCATCAGGATCAGCCCGGCCAAAATGTACGTTCCGTAGGTATGGACCATCCCCAGTGTCCCGGCAATCCCATCCGGGCCGGTGTAGACCGAAACATCCTGACCGAAGAGAAGCACCTGGCCCATATTGGAGAGCTGTGCGGTGGCCATGCCCGTCAGCCCCACCAGCACCAGCACAAGATAGATCAAGCGGTGATTCCAGGTGATGACGCTCTGACGGAACGTGCTGACTTTCAGCGGCTCAAGCTCGGGCTGCTTGCGGAGAAAATAGAGCCGCACAAAGGTCACGACCGTGACCGCAAAGCCCATGATCAGGTGGTTATGAAAGATCGATATATCTTCAGAGATCTTCGGCAGATGGGGCAGTGTCGTCCATCCGGCGATCAGGACCGCTGCGATCATTGCTGCATGAAGCCAGTGGATCGAGGCAAAGAGGTTGGTGTATTTTTTGGACATGTTTTTCCTTTGTATGTCGATTTGGTGGCGCATGATAACAGCACAATCTCAACGAAGTATCAACGCTTTGTCCGTGCCACCATGAGCCCCGATCCGACCACCAGCCCTATCCCCAGACTGCTCCATCCATCCGGAAACGGATCCCCCAGCATCACGCCGATTATTACGGCAAACACAATGTTGGAGTAACTGACTGTCCCCACGATACCTGCCGGACTCAATTCATATGCCCGGGTCATCAGGAGCTGCGAGATGGTCGCAAAAAATCCGACACCCAATGCGTACAGCCACATGCTCCCCCGAGGCATCACAAACTCAGCAAACAAAAAATCAAGTGAGGGAGCCTGTACCCAGGGGCTGACCGCCATTAATACGATCGGTCCGATCGTCCCCACGCCCATAAAGGAGAGAACAATGGCGCGCGTATCGTAGTAGCGTCGCAGCTCGCGGATCGATGTATATGCCAGTGCAGCCCCTGCGCCGGAGAAGATCCCCAGCAGATCATATTTGTCCAACGACACACCGTCCGGCCTGGCGATCAACACGATGCCGACAAACCCGACAAAGACCGCCAGCCAGGCCGAACGTGGCATTTTTTCACGGAGAAAAATTGCGGCGAAGATCGCAACAAAAATGGGGGAGGTTTTGTTGTAGGTGACCGCTTCGCCCAGCGGGATGTGCGCAAAATCATAAAAATAGGCCAGCAACGCCAGGAAACCGATCGTCCCCCGAAAAAGAAGCAGCCACGGCCTGCCCCCTCTTTGGCGCAACGGATATCTGCCCAGCGATGCCAGGACAACAACCACCCCGAAAAGATTGCGAAAAAACGTCACCTCAAGCGGAGGAATGGAGCGGCTGAGCTCTTTGGCAAATCCCCCCATAATAGCAAAACTGAGAGAGGCCAGCACCATATAAAGCACCCCGCGGTCGATCGATCTCACCCAGGTACGCATCACCCCTCCTGCCAAAATAGGCCGAAGTATACCACACAATCCTACCCAATCAGTTTGGTTCGCAACTCCTCGATGCGCGTGTATCCTTCTACACTTTGCGCACAGGGATGATCGCTCCGGAGTGCGTACACCAAAGGCTTGACACCGCTTTCGCGGATCACATCGGTCATGATGCAGTTTTCCGAAGGGATCAGCTTCGCATCCAACAGGACGTAGCGGTATTTGTGGGCTTCCAACATGGCAAAAAACTCCTCTTCTGTTCCGGCCAGATCATACCGATATCCCTCCTGCGTCAAAACATGCTCGTGAATCCCCTCGGTCAAACCCGAACGGAAGTAGAGCAGGATCGATGCGTCGCGCTCTTCGTCTCGGCCGCCAGCCCCATCCGTATTCGAAACGACCTTGCTTTCTGCACCATCTGTTTCATCCCGACGGCTCTCCTCTGTCGACGGTTCGGACGACACAACAGAGGGAGTGTTCTCAGCTGAAGCCTCCAGCTCGACATGGCACAGCGCCTGGATCACCTGGCGCACCTGATCGATCTTGATCGGTTTGGAGATGTAGTCATCCATCCCGGCGCTCATGTATTTTTCACGATCTCCCTGCAACGCATTGGCGGTCAATGCGACAATGGGAATGTGTTTGAGGCGGTGTTCTTTTCCATATTCCAGGATCGCCCTGGTCGCTTCGATCCCTCCCATTACCGGCATCTGGATGTCCATCAAAATCAGATCATAATCGTGCTCTCTGCGCAGTGCGAACGCCTCTTCGCCATCGCTGGCAACTGTGATCTCCAGGTTGAAATTGCTCAGGACGGTGCGGATGAGGTTTTGGTTGATCTCGTTGTCCTCCGCGACCAGAATACGCAATCCGGAGATATCCGTCTCCTCTTTGTCCGCCTCAGCTTCAGAAACATGCTCGATCCTTCGGTCAAACAGTCCCCCAAGTGCCTGCGTGATTTTCATATATGTCAAAGGACGGTAGATCACCGATACGTGTGTGTCTCGCAACCGGTCGATCTCCTCTTTGTAGGAAATGTACCCAATGGGCACGACCTTGATCCCCAGGGAGAGAATGTGGTCGATCTCTTCACGGATCTGCAGAATGGAGTAGTCAACAAAGAGCACATCATAATGCTCAGCTATGTCATCGGGCAATGTGCCCAGATCGGCCGTATCAGGATTCAGGGCTCTGAGATAACGCATGGCCCAACCGTCGCAGGCACGATTGCGTTTATCTTCTGGATGGTAATAGGCGATACGAATATCATCCAGTTCGTGACGAAGACTCGGATCTTCGCCGCTTTTTTCCAATTCGAGCGTAAAGAAAAATTCCGATCCCTTGCCCGGCTCACTGTCCACATCGAGTTTGCCGCCCATGTGTTTGACCAGGTCGCTCGTGATGGTCAGCCCCAGTCCTGTCCCGCCGAATTCACGAGTCGTGGAGATGTCCGCCTGCGAGAAGGCCTCGAAGATCTTCTCTTTTTGTTCGGGGGTGATCCCGATCCCGGTATCCCGGACGCTGAAGCGGATTTTTGCTTTCTTCTCATCCCCTTCGATCTGCTCGATCTTCACCTGGATCGAGCCGCCGGCCTCGGTAAATTTGATCGCGTTGCCGATGAGATTGGTCAGGATCTGCCGGATACGTGTCGGATCGCCCAACAGCATCGGCAGTTGTGGATCAATGAAAGAGCAATAGCGGATCTTTTTGTCCGCGGCCTGAACTTCCAGCGGCTCGATCGCATCCCCGAACACCTCGGCCGCCCCAAAAGGGATCGACTCCAGTTCGATCTTCTGGGCACGAATCTTGGAGAGATCCAGAATACTGTTGACGATGTTCAGCAGATTGTCCGAGCTGCTCTTAATGATGTCGGTAAATCCGCGCTGTTCTTCATCCAGGTCGGTCGATTCAAGCAGTTGGGTAAACCCGAGAATCCCGTTGAGAGGGGTGCGTATCTCGTGCGACATGTTGGCGAGGAATAGGTCTTTGGCCTTTTCGGCATCGAGTGCCTGCTCACGGGCAATCAGTGCCTCTTCTCTCGCCGCACGAGCTTCCCGTGTCGTCTCACCGAGGAAACGGTAGATCGAAGCACGGTCCCCCTTTTTCAAGATCCGATCCAGTTCTTCCTGCTGCTCTTTGGGCAAATCGCTGACCATCTCCCTCAGGGTCTCTTCGAGCGCTTCACGTTCGATCGCCGAACGACTCGAAGTACGGATCAGGATAAAGATCAACAAAAGGACTGCCAGGATGGCAACAGCGTATTGGATCAGCCTGTTTCGCACACCGGTGATCGCACTGTCGGCTTTGGCGATCATCTCTTTGTGCAGCAGTGCGACGGTTTGGTTCCTCTTCGAAAAGAGCGATGTGTACGCCGTATCGATCTCTTTGGTATTGAGCTGAAACTGTCCGTCCATGACATGATGCAAAACCCCTGACCGGATCGATGCGATCTTCTCCATATCCGGCTTTGCCCAATGCGCCTGACGAATTTTTTCACGGAAAACTTTGTCCGTGATCATGGAGAGATCGGGCGCGGTCATTTTGCCCAGTGTCTCTTCCCAAATACGCATTCCGGGGTCATCGACGGGGCGTTTGTAACTGATCATGTAACCCAGCAGGGCTTTCTCCTGCGCAAACACATCCCCCTGGTAGGCAACGTTGCTCAGTGCCGCGCTCTCTTGTTTCAACTGAGCCGTACTCAGATGATCCTTCTGCTGTCTGAGTGCACGCAGAAGCGGCTGGAGGATCTCCTTGAGATAGGAGCCGGTCAGGACGGTGATGTAGTCATTGCCCAGCGCATCGACACTGGCACGGACATATTTGAGATTTTGGGTCAACGCTTTTTTTGACAGGCCGGGAATCGTCTCCGCCAACTGCCGCAGCACACTGTCACTTTGCTCGCGGCCGCTGCGCAGCTCCGTCAAAAAGTTTCTTCCCCCTGTACCCAGGAATACCATGCTCAGATACTCCTCATTCTCTATCGAAGCAATGGCGTCGGTCAGCTGCTGAATTTGTCCCATGTTGTCACGGTCTTTTTGTGCACCGAGATAGGCCCGGGTCTCCTGATAGGCGGCATACCCCAGCCAGCCCAGTGCAACTACCAGCGGAATCAAAATCAAATAAAAGAGTATTCGGTTGCGCATCGACTCTCCCTACTGGTTTTTACTGTGATAGACACCGAGGGTGTCGATCGATGTCTCAAGCGTATCGCCCATCATCGTCGCAAGGAGTGGAAGCGGAAGCTTGTCTGCTTTGTCAACATAATGTTCCAGGGTCTTCCAAAGTGCGTTGATCTGTTTGCGCGTCGTCATGAGATCCCCCTTGTAGTCATACTGATTGATCTTTTGCAGCGTCGTTGCAAATCGGGTCTGCGCGGTACGCAGTTTTTTGCTGATCTCTCCATCCCCCTTCACTACGTCGTGGGCCACATAATACTTGATGATCTCCTCGATCCCGAGATCGAGCGAACGGGTGGCGATCCACATCTCCTCTTCGGGAGAGGGGACATAGCTGTGGCGGCGGGCGATGGCACTTGCACCCTCGTTGAAACTTTCACTAAAATCGATCAATTCGATGGCGTTTTGGACCGAAGGCCCGGCCTTGAGTATCTCACCGATGCGGACCTTTTCGAAAGCAAAATATTTCAAAACCCCTTTTGTTTTTTTGTCCTTGGTGGAGACGGCGATATCGTGCATGTTCTCATCCAGCGCACGAAAACGATCCATAAGGCCTTTTTTCAGGGCAGCTTTGTGGGGATAGATCACATAGAGAAGATAATCTTTGGTCAGCTTGTTGACGTTGTAGCGAATACTGTCTGCGGCTTCAAGCACTTTGACATCCCCCCGTGTCGCCCCGTACACCGTACCGCCCAGGATGACAGACAAAAGAGTTATCACAAGAAGCGACTTCATCCTATTCCCCCTTCTGAGTTTTCAGACCGATAAGCGCTTTGGAGTATTTTTCCACCTGTTTTTCGATGCTGTCGGTCGTTTGATAAACAATCAGCGGCAACCCGCCCTCTTCGATATCCAGATAGAACTGATGGACAATCTGCCACTGCTTGTCGATCCGGTTCATGATGCGGTTCATCTCCGGTGTATTTTGCGGGTAGGCGGCCATCTCTTTGAACAGTGTTTCGAGTTTTTTGACCGAGGCATTCATCTGACGTACCGTCACATCGTCCTTCAGCCCCGCCTGATAGGCCATGTAATATTTGGCGATCTGGGTCACATAATAGCGTTGGCCCTTGAGGCCGGGGATCTCAATCTCATGCGTGCTCCTGATAGCATTGGCGATCTTGAGCTCCCCTTCGGAGATCGCTTCGGCCAGGTCGATGACCACTGCAGCGTTGTCGAGGCTGTAGGGTTGTTTGAGCGTCTCTTTGATCTCCTCCACATTCATTTGGATAAACATCATCAGGTTTTTGATTTTGGGATCGTTGAGCGATTCGGCGAGCTGCTTTTGCTGCGCATCAAAAGTTTTCAGCGAATCGGCCATCTCTTTGCGCGCTTTGGTCACGGCGATTTCGTTGCCGATGTAGAGATAGTCTTTGGCCACTTTCTGGACCATCACCCGTGACGACATGGGGAGGTAGATCTGCTTCATCAGCTCACTGTTCCCTGTCGCGGCCGATACGGTCAGACTGGCGGCGATCACTGTGATCACGCCCCGTACCATCCATGGTATTCTCTTGTACATCTCTTGCTCCTTTGGTGTGCGGAAACTCTGCAGGTAAATGTGATCAAAAATCCCCGTTTGTTACACGTGCATTATAGTCTATTGGAAGTATAATCAACTTAAGTCAATTAAATGTCAACCTGCATCATCATTCAGCTTGCTGATCAGCATGGAAATTGCGGTATATTGGATCGCCGGATCGACCGGGCAGCCCCGGGAGGGCTCCCAGGTACCGTACACAAGCAGCGCAATCCCCGCCGCCTGAGCTGCCGAGAGGATCCGGCACCCTTCCGGACCGGCCGTGTAGGCATCCAGGAGAAGATAATCGGGAGGATCATCCGTGATCGCAGCATCCAGCGCCTCTTCGTCCGCAACCGTGTCAAATGCATGGCCCGCATAGGTCAGGGCATCGCGATGGAGCCGTTGCGTCAATCCGTCCGCATGGGTGTACATCACAACCCTCCGCCCGTTCCGGGGAGTATTCTCCGTAAGAGCTTCCTGTGCTGAACGGGGAGCACAATGGGTCCGAAGCACCTGACGGAGCTGATCGATGTTGATCGGTTTGGAGACGTAGTCATCGAACCCTTCGGAGAGGTACCGCTCACGGTCCCCCTGGAGCGCATTGGCCGTCAGTGCGATGATCGGGATATGGGGCTGCTGGCGTGTCTGCTCGTATCGCAGAATCTCTCGTGTCGATTCCACTCCGCCCATGACCGGCATCTGGATGTCCATCAAAATGGCATCAAAGGATTGGGCCAGACGGATATCCAGCGCCTCTTTGCCGTTGTCCACCAGGATGGGGACGATCCCCATCCCTTCCAGCACGCGGGCGATCAGTTTTTGATTGATCGGGTTGTCCTCTGCGACCAGAATCTTGAGCCCCTCCAGGAGAGCATTGTCCTCAACACGCTGCTGTTCGTGGACCTCTTTGTGGCGAACATCAAGGCTCTCATACGCACGGATCAATTTTGAGGCCGTCAGGGGGCGGTAGATAATCCGATCCACCTGATTGAAAAAATCCTCGCCGTCATGTTTTTGTGCAACGGTACTGATGACAATGGTCTTTTTTCCCAGATGGATCAGAGAATCAAACTTTTCCCGGGTTTCCTTGTTGGAATAGTCGAGCAAAAAGATATCCACATCGTCGAGCAGATCCAGTTCCTGGTCACTGACCATACGGAACCGTCCGCCGCTGGCACGAATGTACAGAGCGAGGTTACGCTCCATCTGCCGCAAAGTCGATTCTCCGGCATGGTAATAGGCAAAGTGCACCCCTTCGAGCCTGGTCTGGATCTCCTCTTCCACTCCTGCCCGCATAAAATCGATCTCAAAGAAAAACTCCGACCCCTTCCCCTCTTCACTTACCACCTCCAGCACACTGCCCATGTGCAAAAGGATATCCCGGGTGATCGTCAGCCCAAGACCTGTCCCGCCAAACTCCCGTGTTGTGCTTACGTCCGCCTGGGCAAAGGGTTCGAAGATGCGCATCCGTTTTTCCGGAGAGATTCCGATGCCGCTGTCTTTGATGCTGAAACGGATCGTGACCTGATCATCGGTGCTTTTGATGCTGCGGACGTCTATATCGACTGTCCCGCCGCTGTTGGTGAATTTGACAGCATTTCCGATGAGATTGGTCATCACCTGCGTCAATTTCGTCGGATCCCCCAGCACCATGGGCAGAGAGGGGTCGATGAACGCACTGTATTCGATCTCTTTTTCGAGGGCACGCGCCGCATGCGGCTCAACTGCCTGCTCAATGTTTTGGACGATGCTGAACGGAATGGATTCCAGTTCGATCTTGTTGGCATGCAGCTTCGAAAGATCGAGTATGTCGTTGACAATCTTGAGCAGATTCTCCGAGCTGGCGGCAATAACACTCATGAACTCTTTTTGCTCCGGATTGAGCGGGGTACTCTGCATCAGCTGGGTAAATCCAAGAATGCCGTTGAGCGGAGTACGGATCTCGTGGGACATATTGGCCAAAAAGATGTCTTTGGCTTTTTCGGCGTGATGGGCCCGCTCCTCTGCTATCCGTGCATCCATGGTTGTCTTGGCGAGAAAACGGTATATAGCCGAACGGTCACCCCGCTCCATGATCGTCTGCAACTCCTCCCGTCGGGCCGAATCCAGCTCGCTGGCGATCTCACCGAGGCTTTCAGCCATGGCGGCTTTTTCGCGTTGACGCATACGTACCATTCTCAGAAAAAAGAGCCCTATTAGCAGCAACATAACCGCCAGAAACAGATACCAAATCTGACGGCTCTTTTCCTGATCGATCCGTGTACGCAACAGCCGGGCGGCCTCTTTGAGATAGGCTTTTTCCCCCTGGGCTACGGCACCGATCGCTTCGCCAAACCGTTGACCGATCGTATAGAGATCGGTTATGAAATCCCCCCGGTCGGCATGCTCAAACAGATCAAAGCGTATCCCCTCAAGCTTTTCATCCACAGCCGCAAGATCTACCGCCCCTTCCGGCGAAGCACTTCCTGCTGACGTACGGCGTTTCGCCGCTGCGGGGAGCGGGTCCCCTTCCAGGACCGATTCAAACGCCAGCATGTTCTCCGGCAGGAGGCGCTCCCGGCGGGCCGCGAAATAGGCCAGAAGCGCCCGTTCGTCTGTGAGGCGTTTGCGGGTAAGCATCAGCCGTATGTAGCGCCACGGCTGTGTATCGGCATCGGCAGAACCGAGACCCTGCTCTGAGGCGATTCTCTCCAGCAGCGGCAATAGCGGGTCATCCCGCACCGTCCCGTCAAAATTTCCTTCGTAGGAGGGATCGAGGGCATCCACCCGCACACGGATCTCCCGGATCGTTTTGAAAAACGCTTCAAGCGCTTTGGGCGCAACCGTTGCCGGATGTTGTGTGTCAATCCACCGTTTCAAAACGGTGTATGCCTGATCAACCTTCTGACGACTCTCCTCAAGTGTATCGACATAGTTCACACCCCGTACACCATAATAGCGGGCACTCTCAAACTGCTCCTCCCCGGCCGCCGTCCGAAGAGCATCGAGCTTTTCCAGCGCCGCCAGATCGGTACGGGCAGTTTCATATTTTTGCTGGATTTGATGCATCGCGTACGCCCGATAAAAAAGATACCCAGAGGCCAGAAGAACCAGCGCCAACACTCCGTAAAGGACAAAACGGTTTTTGAAGAGATTCATGGCTATCCGTCACTTTCGAGGGAAATTCTCAGGGAACGGATCATGGACGCAGTACCGGCGGCCCCAAGCTCAACAATCAGATCCAGACCGGACTGATCAAGATAAGATTTGAGCACACCCCATGTCCGGACAATGCGTGCCAGCGCCTCCTTCTGACCCATCGACGCGGCTGAATACTGCTGGCACGAGCGGATCTCACGCTCAAACGCCGCGATCCCGCTGGTCAGTTCCTTCGTCTCCGATGTACCCTGCAGCAGATATGACGTTGTGATCTCTCCAAGAATCGTCTCCATGCTTATCAATGAAAAGAGGTGGCGCTGCTGCGGAGAAAGCGCTTTTGCCCTGGCCCGGAAGATGCGTTCAGCTTCCTGAACAATTTTGCGGGAGGTCTGTGCAGATGTCTGGGATACTGACGGAGAAGAAGGATTGCGTGAAGCGAGAACCTGCTGCATGCGCTGTTTCGCATCAATAAAACGGGTCAGCAGCTTCTGCTCATCTGCCCCTTTCATGTCAATCGCGACCAGATGCAAAGCGTGTTTGAAACGGTCCAGAGCCTGGCGCATTTTTTTGCGATGGATCTCCCGGCCGCCGTATCGGTGTTCCAGGATCTGATCGTTGCCAAAGCGTATCAGGCTGTTTTCAAGTTGGGCAATCCCGGCCAGCAGCGTATAGCTCTCCTGCGGTTGAGCGCGCAAAAGCCATGTCGACAAAAGTACCATACCAACAGCAACGGTTGTTTTCACATCCCTCTCCCTGATCCCTGAGTTCTGTTTGCGTTTTTTATTATAGCGAAAAATCGCTGGCCAACCCTATCGCGCCGCATCGGCCAGCGCTACCGCAAAGAGCACCTCGACCCCGGCTGCCTCCAGCGCCCTCTGCGCAGATTGGAGTGTCAGGCCGGTCGTCACAATGTCATCCAACAGAACTGCGCTGCTTTTTGTCGGTCCTTTGTAGCGGAAATCGCGCGGATGCTCAAGGCGATATTGCAGACTTTTTCCTGCATATTTAACCGAATGCTGTGCCGGAAGTGCCCCATAAGCGTGGTGAATTGCCCGATGGCGCACGCCCCGGGAGAGCAAGGCAGTATGCGCGTAACCGTGACGGATGTGATCGTCAATGCTTACGATCGAAAAAGGCTTGCGGGACTCCTCGGCATACTTCTGAAAAAACGGATGGAGGAACCTCCGCCCGAACCATCGGTATATCCGGTAGCCAAGTGGAGTGTGCTTGCTCAATAGAAACGGCTCGATCTCCGAATAGTTGAAGAGGCTCACCACCTCCAGCGTACCGATTCGGCGGCGAGAGACCGCCGGACGAAACAGCCGCGCTTCGCAGGCCGGACAGATGACCGAACGCGAAAGGGCATGGCAGACTGCACAGCGCATTCTTTCTCCTATCGGTTGACCGCGGTCATCTCCCCGTAGAGCTGCTTGATCGTCCGGATGCTTACAAAGATCTTGTCGGCTTTGCGTGCGATGAGCGTCGGCACATAGGTATTGTCCGAATCATACATATAGAGAAAAAACGTAAAGTTCTTCTGCGCCGCTTTGAGATGCTGCTTGATCGCATCGGTGTTGGAGGGGTAGGCGGCCAGCTCCTGCATGTTTTTGCTGAAATGGTCGAGACGCTTTTTCATCTTGTTTTTGTAATCCGGTACATCAACGCCGTACAGTTTCATCAGATAGATGTTGGTCACAAAGAGCGGATCCCGGCACATACCGCCCGTCAGACCCACTGCCCGGAAACTTTTCTGTGCCAGCACCTTGGCCTTGCCGAGCAACGCGATCATCTTGTGAAAATTCTCATCCAGTTTTAGCGCATTTTCTCGGGTGGGATCCTGGAGCAAAATCTCCTTGCTCTGAGCCCATATCTCCTGTGCCTGTATCAGATCGTTGCGGTGCGCCTCATCGAGTTTCGGAAGGAAAAATTCGTTCAGTTTTCTCAGACGCTGATCGTAGCGCTCAACAGAGACCCCAAAATCTTTCTTGAAACTTCCGTGTGCCATTTTCAGACCGATCTGAAGATAGGCTTTGAGGAGTTGCTGTGTCTGGGTTCGCTGGAGGCAGTTGATATACAACGCTTTGGATACGGTCAATTTCACAGGAAGATCCGGGACATCAACCGCCCCCAGAGCCCACTGGGATATCAGCAATAAAGGGATTATCCGTCTCAACGGTATTTTTTGGATCATGGTGCAACTCCTTGCGTTGTAAATGGGGTGGTCGGTCGAATGATAACACAAACTTGTCAAAAAAAGATCCCTCACCCCAAGCGCCGATATCCCCTGCTGAGGGCACTGTCAAAAAAGTTTAAGGGAGTTTGGCTATATTCGCTCTCAAAATGTCAACCACACAAAGGAACCGATCATGATGCCTTTTAGCGATGAAGACCTCTGCGTCGCCATCAAAAACTTTCTGCCTGAAATCGAAAAATACATTGCCTCCCACAACGGTACCATGCGCTACCTCGGAGTCAAAGACGCCACCGCGTGGATCGAGTTGGCCGGCAGCTGCAACGGGTGCTCCATGTCCAGCCTCACGACCAAAATGGTCGCCCAGCGCAAACTGCGGGAGCTGATCCATCCTGAACTTGTCGTCGAGAGTATCTTCCCCGGGCAGGAGGATCAGCTCCCCGAGGGGCTGGTGACCGACTGCGAAGGATAACGCCACATCCGCGCATCGAAATCGACCACCTTTCCGTCACGGATGCGAACCCCTTCGGACGCCAGCAGGGCGATCTTGGTACGCACCCCCTCTCCCCCGCTGTAACGGCCGATCTGACCGGAGGCCAAAACGACCCGGTGACAGGGGACAGCCGGGGCGTCGGGATTGCGCCCCACTGCATGCCCGACCGCCCGGACCCCACGGGTCCCGAGGTAGCGGGCAATCTCACCGTAGGTGGTCACGCTTCCTCGCGGAATCCTCCGCAGAGCCTCCCATACTTTTTCTTCAAACGGTGTTCCCATCCCTTTGCCTCTTAATGATAATCTGCTAAAATGGTAGCAAAAATCAGCGGGAAATACGATAAAAATGACCAAAACAACTGCCACATTCGGGATCGCAATCGCGGTGCTGACCCTCAACAGCTGTGTCCCCTCAAGAGGACGCTGTTTCCCCTACATGGAAAAAGCCGGCTATTTTTGCTACAAATCGCACAATTTTGGGCGCAATGTTACGACGGAGTACAAACAGGGCGTTCGGGACGGATGCACCACCGGCGAGGGACGTTTCCGGCGCGATTACCGTCTCTCGTCCTATTCGGAGGAGTACCGCAAAGGCTGGGATGCAGGCCGGGCGGAGTGCAGGCTGATCGTCCCCGACGAGGCCAAACCCGGCCTGCGCACCCAGTACCAGCAGTCGGTCGACATGAACAAGAGCCGATAGAGGGCCCGACGCGATCACGCATACGGGATGGGGTCTGTGTACCCTGCCTGCTCAAATCCTCTCAGACGCAAACGGCAGCTGTCACAGACCCCGCAGGCCTTCTCTTCGTTTTGATAGCAGCTCCAGGTATGCCCAAGATCAACCCCCATGGCGATCGCCCGGGCGACAATCTCCGATTTTTTCAGATGGACCAGCGGCATCCGGATGGCCACCGTTGTCTCATCGCGGGTCCCCAGATTCACCGCCCGCTCCATCGCATCAATGTAGTGCTCACGACAATCGGGATAGCCGCTGCTGTCCTCTTCGACCACACCGATATAGATCGCCTCGGCGCCATGCTTTTCGGCGATGGCCGCGGCGATGGAGAGGAAGATGCCGTTGCGAAACGGTACATACGTGACCGGGACCCCCTCCTCTACTCCGCTGACGGGTACCGCGATCGAATCGTCTGTCAGAGCCGAAGCGCCGATGCGTTCAAAAAAAGGCAGGTCGATCTCATACGTCTCTTTCGCACCGATGTCCCCGGCGATCAGGCGAAAGCTCTCGCGCTCTTTGCGCTCGGTGCGCTGCCCGTAGTTGAAATGGACCGCCACCACCTCATACCCATCCTGCCGTGCGATTGCAGCCGCCAGGGCACTGTCCATTCCGCCGGAGATGATGCAGACGGCCGCAGGAGAATCGGATCGGTTCATGTTCTCCTCCTTTTGACGGAGAGATCTTTCAGCTCAACTGCTTTGGCACGCGGAGGGACAACGGGGACCGACGCGGGAGCTGTCGCCACATGTGGTGTGTTCAGAATGCCCGACTGGGCAACGGTTGCATCAAAATAAGCCGGCGATTTTTGCATCGGTTTTTCCTTAACGGTTTTCCTGCTGATCTCTGCGTGCGTATGCACCAAAAAGAAGCCTCTGTCCCTCTGTTGTCATTTATTGGTTGCTTTTCCGAGCGTATTCCGGAAACGTTCGAGGCATATTTTACTCATTTTAGGATAAACTTCGGCATGATACTTTTTGAAAATACGACCGATCTACCTTTTGACCCCGAACCGCTCGAATCAATCGCGCGCACGCTGACGCAACAGGATCTTGAACTGATCCTCTGCGATGAGAGTGCCATCCGAGAACTCAACCGCGCGCACCGACGCACCGATCGTGCCACCGACGTACTGAGCTTCCCGCTGGAGGGGGATCTGCCCCACCAGCCGCTGGGGACGGTGGTGATCTCGGCCGACCATGCCCGCGAAGCTTCCACGCGGCTGGGACATTCGCCCGATGATGAGATCGCCCTGCTCTTTACCCACGGGCTGCTCCATCTGCTCGGATATGACCACGAGACCGATACCGGGCAGATGCGCCGCAAAGAGCAGGAGATCCTCGAGCATTTCCGCCTTCCTGAAAGTCTCATCGTTCGTACGGAGGGAGCATGATCGATCTTCTCCTTTTTGTCGTTTCGCTTGTTGCGCTTATCTGGGGTGCCGATCTCCTCATCACCCAAAGCGAGAAGATCGCTCGCCACTTTGGTCTGTCCGATTTTTTCATCGGAGCGACCCTGATCGCTCTGGGAACGAGTCTGCCGGAAATGGCCGCCTCGGTCTCTGCCAGTCTTGCCGGCCATCCGGCGATCTCGCTCTCCAACATCATCGGCTCCAACACCCTCAACATCACCCTCGTACTCGGGACGGTGTTTTTGATCGCCCGTCGGATCAATCCCCATCGCGATTTCTTCGCACAGGACAGCAGCTGGGCACTTTTCCCGATCTTTATTTTTATTCTCATGATCATGGACGGTGTCATCTCCCGTTTTGATGGCATGCTCCTGTTGATCCTCATGGGTGCGTATCTTCTCTTTTTGATCCGCAACGGCAAAGAGATCCTGATCGAAGAGTGTGAGGAAGTTGATGGGGCTGCTCTGTCCTCTTTTCGCTGGGGACGCACCGGCGGCCTGCTTCTGGTCGGCTTTGCCGTGGTGATCATCGGGGCGGATGTGTTGATCGCGAGTGCAACCGTGCTGGCCCGATCCTGGGGCGTAAGCGAATGGATCATCGGGGTCGTGCTGATCGCGATGGGAACCTCCATGCCGGAGCTGGTTGTCTCGATCGCGGCCGCACTCCGCGGCAAAGCCGACATGGCGATTGGCAACATCATTGGCTCCAACATGGCCAACATATCCGTCGCCCTGGGGGCCGCCGCTCTGGCACGCCCCCTGACACTGGATCCGGCGGCATATGTTTTTGATATCGGCGCGATGCTGGTTGCCACACTGATGCTCGTATTCCTCGCAGCAAACAAACTCTATACCCGTTCGGCTGGGATCAGTCTGCTGATCGTTTTGGCGCTCTTTCTGCAGCACACAGCTGCCGCGCTTTAGCGTGTACGGTTGGTCTCGGTCTGTGTGGTCGCGTTGCGTTCGCGCACCATAGCCGGGCGTGCGGCTTTTCGTCGACGGGCCATCTTGCCGAAACGTTTGGCCATGTTGTCCATCGCTTCTTCCATGGCGGAAATGATCGCACCGAAAACCGCACGGGTCTCATGCCGGGTCGCGCTGTTGCCCGAAAGCATTTCGAGCTCTTCAAGCTCCTCGTCGGTAAAATCACGCGTCATAAAGAGCATCGCCAATTCGTTGCTTTTTCGCATTTTCGCCACAAAATCTTTTTGGATTTTTTCCATCTGCTTCTGCGAAATCTCTCTCCCGTCGGTAGCCCCCATCTGTTTGACCATCGGGAGAAACATTTTGTTGAAAAAATTGATCAGAAGCTCTTCGTCGTAGAGATTTTTGATGATCGCAGAGACCCTTTGGGTACGGCCGTCCGAAAGGGGATCGGCCTCGATCCGCTGTGCAAACGCGCGGTAGGCCTCTTTGGTGTCGGGCTCCTCCATCAGGACTTCGGCGCTGACAAGTTTGCGCAGGACATCGTGCCGGTAATTGGCCAGCACTTCGTCCATTTCTGTTTCACTCAGATTGCGCTGAAGGTACTCGCGGAACCGGATCGGCACCATCTGCGAATCCTGCATCAGCGGCACGTCCTGCCCGTCACGGGCTGTCAGCATCTGGCTCATCCCGTCGATCATCTGTTCAAAGTCGATCAACTGGTCTTCTGATCCTGAGACCAGCAGATAGCGCTCCACCTGTTCGGGTGTGGCACCCGACAGCAGCATCACACTCAACAAAAAGGGATAAAAGATCTTCATACGTTAAACTCCTGAAATGGCATCTGAGCACATTGTACCCCAACAAAGTAAACACGGCTGTTTATCAACAAAAAACGCTACAATACCGTTATGAAAAAATCAACGATACTTCTCTTTGCTTTCGGACTGTTGATCCTGCTTGGCGGCTGCACCCAGGTGGTGACCGCCCCCATCCGCGTCGCCGGCGCGACCGCAAGTGCGACCCTGGATGTAGCCGGTTCGGCTGCCGGCGCAGTGGTCCATACTGTCAGCGGTGGCGATTAGGACCATGCTTCGCGTCGCGCTCGCTCCTGCAGCGGATTTGTCCCTTGAGGATCTCCGCTTTGCCCTCATCAACTGGATCGTCGCCCGGCAACAGTCCCGTGATTGTCTCCTGCGGATCGAAGATGCAGGCACCCCGCCGGATGCTGGGCGGGATGTCGCGCCGATCGGGCTGCTGCTTGAAAAGTTCGCGCTCACCTTTGACCGGACACTCCACCGGCAGGATCGCCTCCGGCACTACCGCCAGCTGGCCAACACTCTGCTTGAACAGGACAAAGCGTTTGCCTGCACCTGTTCTCCCGAAACGCTCACAGCCGATCGCGCCGAGGATGCGGCGGCGGGGCGACCCTATCGATACAGGGGCCGATGCCAAAACCGCACCGCAAAGGATCTGGGACGACTCCATGAGGAGAAGATCCCCTATGCGATACGCATCCGTCCCCCCCAGTCACCCCTGACCTTTGAGGATGCGATCGCAGGAGAAATCACCACCGAGGCCGACACCGTCGATGCCTTTGTTCTTCTCGAATCCGACGGCACACCCGGAGGGGACTTCGCGACAGCGGTGGATGACATGCTCGAAGGGATCACCACCGTGATCCGCCCCCAAAGATACCTGCTTCGCACACCGCACCAGATCCATGTCCGGCAACAGCTGGGATACGACCAGTCCCTCACCTACGCCCATCTGCCGACGCCGGACGGCGGAGAGATGCCGCGCACTCTCCTGCCTCTATTTGAGGAGGGATTTCTCCCCGATGCGATCCTCAATGCCCTGCTGCTTGCCGGCAACAACACCCCTGCCGAGGTTTTTACTCTGCCCAAAGCGGTTGAACGGTTCGATCTCGATCGCCTCGCCCGCACAGCGGCGCCGTTTTCGATCGGGACACTCCGTACGCTCAACCGCGAGCACCTGAACCGCATGGAGGACAAAGCCCTCTCCTTGCTGTACGGTTTTGCTGATCCGGCCATCGGCCGCCTCGTCAAACTCTATCTTGAAGAGGCCGCTACGTTGCGGGAGCTGGATGAAAAGATCAAACCGTTTTTTGCTCCCAAACCCTGCAGCGGTACCCACGCGGAGTCGATGCGGCGTCTGGCGGCACTCATCCCCCCGATGCCGATCCTGCCTGAGTACGAGGCATTCGCATCGTACCTTGCCGAGCACACCGGGCTTGCGGGGGACGCACTCACCCGGCCCCTGCGCCTGCTCCTGACCGGATCGGCCGCAGGGCCGGCGCTGGAGGCGATCTATCCCCTCATCCAATCTTACATTACGGAGGTAGCACGATGTCCGCGTTGATCATCGCACTTGTCCAACTGATCCATACCCTCATTACGATCTACATTTGGATCATTATCATTGCCGCACTGTTCAGTTTTGTCCGGCCTGATCCTTACAATCCACTGGTACGGTTCATCTACCAGATCACCGAACCGGTTTTCAGATGGGTACGGCGTACCATGCCGTTTGTAGTTATTTCCGGGATGGACCTGAGCCCTCTGGTGATTCTGTTGGCGTTGCAGTTTCTCGATACGTTGATACTTCGGGCGGTATTTTGACCATGCATTTGCCGCTCCGTTTGCTGCTGTTGCTGATCCTGTTCGTTGGGTTTGTATCCGGGCGGAATCTTGACTATGCGACACTCCATGCCATGCCCAAAAGCGTCGAAAAGGACTACTACCTCTGGCGCTACCTCTCCAGCAGCCGCTCCACCAAAGCCGAAGCGAAACGCTTGATCCGTGAAGCACGCCGCATCAATGGAAAGCTCGCCAAAGCCTACAAAAAGAAAACCGGACTCACCGCCCCAAAACGCTCAAAAAAACCCCGAAAAAAACTGACCCAAAAGCAACGGGCAGCCATGGAAAAGAAAAACCGCATCATCCGCGATCTTCTCCGTCAACCCGATCTCTGGGAAACCTGGATGCAGCTCTCTGCTGCCATGCAGGTCTCTCTTTTCAACCGTGCCGGTCCGGCCGGCCGCAAGCGCTTGAACCACGCCATCACCCCCCGGCATTTTGCGACGCTGACTACGCAGTACGGGTTCAATGAGTCCCTTCGGCGCATCCGGCAGGAACACCTGTCGGCCTGGGAGAAAACGCTGCTCAACCCTCCGGCTGATCAGCACCGTCTGAGTTACCGTACGCTGATGGAGCTGGGCTTTCACGCGCTTTTGCGTTCCCGTCCCAAGGTGGCTGAGACCTATTTTCGCCTTGCATCGGAAAAGTCCTCCCGGCGCGAAGAGGTGGACCGGGCACTCTTCTGGGCATACCAAAGTCGTCATGACAAACAGTATCTCCGGGCATTGACCCAGAGCTACGAAATCAATCTCTACACCCTACTGGCCCGGGATATTCTCCATCTCAAGTATCCCAAAACGATTACGCCAAAACTCCCCAAAGCCCATCTCATGGATCGTTCGACTCTATCAGATCCGATCCATTGGGCTCGACTGAAACAGAAGATCTTTGGGAAAAAAGTCGATCTTGAGCGTCTGGCCGAAGCGTACCGTTCGGATGAATCGGCCGGATACTACAGCTACATCCTCTCCAAAGCCAGTCGCGATACCAAACAGTATTTCCCGATGCCCTACCGTGACCTGCTGGCCAAACTCCCCAAAAGCCGTCAGGCGATCCTCTATGCCATCGCCCGGCAGGAGAGCCGGTTCGTTCCGGCAAGCATCTCCACCTCGTATGCACTGGGGATGATGCAGATCATGCCGTTTCTGGTGCGCCACCTGGCCAAACAGCGTAAAGAGAAAGTTGATTACGATGCGATGTTTGACCCCCGCAAGGCGCTTATATATGCCAACGAACACATGAATTACCTCACCCGCTGGCTCCAGCATCCTCTCTTTATTGCGTATGCCTACAATGCCGGGATCGGTTATACCCGACGGCTGATCCGCAAAAAGCATTTGTTTAACGGCAAAGGGCCGTATGAGCCGTATCTGAGTCTGGAACTCGCGGACAATGACCAGGCGCGCCATTACGGCAAACATGTGCTGACCAACTACGTCATCTACATGAACAAACTGGGGATTCCGACCCGGATGACTGATCTGCTGAGCTATCTCCATGAGCCTGAAAAAACTGACAAATTCAGACAAAGGAAACCCAAGTGACGTCTGCGTACAAAGCCATTGCATTTACCGGCCCGAGCGGCAGCGGCAAAACCACCCTGATCGAAAAGATTGCCCGCCTTCTCGTCACAACACGTTCCGTAGCGATCATCAAACACGACCCTTCGGACAAAGCGAAATTTGACCAGCCGGGCAAAGACAGCGATCGTTTTTTCAAAACCGGTGCCGAAGTGGCGATAGTCTCCCCGACACGCACCACCCTTTTCTCCCATCGTCCGCGTTCTGTGGAAGCGATTTCGGAGATGTTTGGCCCTTTTGATCTGCTCATGGTCGAGGGGCTGAAAACGCTTCCGTTGCCGCGCATTGCCGTTTTTCGGGGTGCGATCGATCCCGATTATCTTCCGGTAGTCGAAGCGGTTGCGGTGGACGGTTCGGTCGATCTTGAGGCCGATTCGCTTCCTCACCACATTGCTGTGCTCGATCTTAACGATCCAGAGAGTATAATTGAATGGATAGATGCTCATGCTGTCCAGCTCAAAGGAGACAACCGTTCATGAAGACCATATTTGATGCGATCAAAACCATTGCCGTCAGTGTCGATGCGCTGATCAAGGAGGGCGATCTGGGGTACAGCGCCAGCCACAACGCCACCGGCGACACCCAGCTCAAGATGGACGTTGCCAGCGACAAAGTGATCGAAGAGTCACTGAGTGCGCTGGCACACGTACGGGCGATCATCAGTGAAGAAAAAGATGAAGTTCTGACCCTCGATCCGGAAGCCCCCTATACTATCTGCTACGATCCGCTGGACGGCTCCAGCATCGTCGATGCCAATTTTTCCGTGGGATCGATATTCGGGATATATGAGGGGGAGCCCTCCGGCAAGACCCTCTCGGCGGCGATCTATGTCCTCTATGGGCGGCACATCGAACTGGTCTCGGTCCTCAAAGGCGAAGAGCCGCGCCGACACCGTTTTGTGCACGGCCTGTGGCAGGCAATGGAGACACCGTTTCTCCTCAAAGCCAAAGGGCGACACGTCGCCCCTGGCGGGACACAGCAATTCTGGCCCCCCTACCACAAGGCGTACATCGACAGCCTCTTTGCCCAGGGGTACCGTCTCCGATACAGCGGCGGCATGGTACCCGATCTGCACCACCTGCTGGTCAAAGGGGGCGGCATCTTCAGCTACCCCTCTACCACCGATCTGCCGGACGGGAAACTCCGGATCCTTTTTGAGGTACTCCCTTTCGCACTGATCTTCGAGGCCGCCGGCGGACAGGCGATCGACCATCACGGTCGGCGCCTGCTGGAGATAACGCCCCGACACCATCACGACACCATCCCTTGTTTTTTCGGCTCCAACGCTGAAATAGACGGGCTCAAAAGCGCATACGGAATCGCCTGATGGGGGAGCAGATGGATCGGTACGAGATCGCACTCGAGGCCAAAACCGCTGAACTCAAAGCGTGCCAGGAGGAGCGCGGCTACCGCAGCTGCCTTCCTTGCCCGCAGCTCAACGACTGTGCCTTGCGGGACGCGTACGTTCATGCCGTGTACGAAAGCATGAACAAAGGTGCCGGAGGCGGCTTTGAGTTCTAAGCAGAGCGAAACGTCCACGCACGATCCGTTCACACAGATACTCCGCAGCAATCCGATGGTGCGTCACTATGAGCTCAAAGCGATCCGGGCGTTCCTCTTCATCGTTATGTCGGTCCTTTTCCCCTATGCGATCCTCAATTATCTCTGGGGTTACACCCTCCTGTCGATTCTTGAACTCTTCATTGCCGTCATGGCACTGATTCTCTATTTGAGAATCCGAAGCGCCCGTTATTATGTGCTCATCTCCTCCTTTTATCTCTTCTTGCTCGGGCTGGTATTTCTCTCGATTCTCCTCTTCCCGTCCAAAGAGACAATCTCCTTTGCCTGGGTGGGGGTTTTTCCCATCAGCAGTTATTTTCTATTGGGCAAAAAATGGGGAATGTTTGCCCATATTCTCTTCTCAATCCTCCTACTCGCCGGGGTCTTCTGGCAGAAAAGCTTCGGCGGACTGAGTGCGATAGAGCTGCGGGAAGTGATCGACCTGGCGGGGGTCCTGATTGTCTATGGTTTTCTGGTTTATCTGTATGAATGCACCAAGAACATAGCCTATGAATCGGCCTACCGCCAATCCCTGATCGACGGACTCACCCAGATCGGCAATCGCAAAATGTTCAACCAAATGCTCACCCGCGAAAAACTGCTGGCCAAACGCGACATGCATCCGCTCTCGGTCATCATGATCGATTTGGATCATTTCAAAACCATCAACGACCGGTATGGGCATCTCATCGGCGATGAGGTCCTTGTCGGTTTTGTACGGCTTGTCCGGGAAAACCTGCGTCAAACCGATCTCCTTTTTCGATGGGGCGGAGAGGAGTTTATTCTTCTGTTGCCAAATGAATCGATGGATGAGGCCTATGCCCTCGCAGAGAAACTCCGCACAGCCATTGCCCGCCACCCCTTTGAGCGGGTGGGAAAATTGACCGCCAGTATGGGCGTTACGGAAGTGATGCCGGGCGAAAGCGATGATGAGAGCATTCATCGCCTTGATCGGGCACTGTACAGGGCCAAAGAAAATGGCCG
>CAYSQV010000003.1:25156-25908 GCA_964433295.1 uncultured Nitratifractor sp.
AGGGATAAAGCGCAAGCCGACACATGCTATACTTTCGCAAAATCACTCAGGCAGGATCTCTCCCCATGCGCCTTTTGACACTGGTCACCTTTATCTGGGCTTTCTCTTTTTCGTTTATCGGTGTCTATCTTGCCGGGAAACTTGACAGCTATTTTGCGGTGGTGGTGCGGGTGGGACTGGCGTCGCTTATTTTTCTCCCGTTGACCGATTTTCGGCTGCCAGCCCGTTTCAAACTTCGCATCATGGCCATTGGAATGATTCAGATCGGGTTGATGTATCTCTTCTTCTACAACTCCTTCCTCTACCTGAGTGTCCCGGAAGTGTTGCTTTTTACGATCTTTACCCCGGTCTATGTGACGGTGATTTACGATCTGCTGGATGGCCGTTTTAACCCCCTGTATGTTGTCACTGCCGCCATCGCGGTCGCCGGGGCGTGGGTGATCAAGTCCGCACAGGTCAACCCCGGATTTCTGGTCGGTTTTCTGATGGTACAGGGGGCCAACCTCTGCTTCGCACTTGGGCAGGTGCTCTACAAAAAGCTTCTTGAGGCTCCTCAGCTAAAGGGGATGAAGCAGTCACGTATTTTCGGTTATTTCCATTTCGGGGCGCTGGGAATATCCCTGATCGCCTTTTGGCTCTTTGGCGACATGAACAGGATCAAGCCGACACCGGTCCAGTGGGCGGTACTCCTCTGGCTGGGAGTTGTGGCGTCTGGACTGGGATATTTTCTCTGGAACCGGGGAGCGACACAA
>CAYSQV010000004.1:0-21429 GCA_964433295.1 uncultured Nitratifractor sp.
GCGGAATTTGACGTTGCGAAAGTTTTCGTGCCCTTTCTGGAATTCGGTCAGAGGGGTCATGCGGTCTCCTTGATGGTCCATTCGAGAGTGGTTCCGGCAAACATCGGGACGATTTCGCCATAGGTTTCGGGGACGGCAAACGGGGCTTTTTCGAGCGTGACGACCGTCTCGGGTGGGGTGATGCCGTAGATGCGGCGGGCGTTGTCACTGACAAAGGCCTGGAGGTTGTCAAGCTTATCATGGCGGTCAAACAGCTGTGCAAGTGCGGGCAGTGCTACCGGAGCCGTAAAAACCCCGGCGGCACATCCGGGCGCCTCTTTGGCATGGCGGGGGTGGGGAGCGGAATCGGAACCGAACATCACTTTGGGGTGGGCATTCAGGCCCACATCGAGCAGTGCAGCACGGTCTTCGGGTCGTTTGGCGATGGGTTTGCAAAACAAATGGGGGTGCAGCATTCCGCCGGCGACATCGTCCAGTGTGATGGTGAGGTGGTGCAGCGTGATCGTCGCAAACAGGTTGTCAAATCTGTCAAGTGCCTTGACACTCTCGGCGGTAGTGATGTGTTCCATGATGATAGAAAGATTCGGAAAGGCCGCGGCCAATTTTTCGTAAATGGGGACAAATTCTGCCTCCCGGTCCATGACAAACCCGTTGGTCTCTCCGTGGATGCACAGCGGGATATTTAGATCGCTCATGGCGCTTAGTGTCGGACGCAATTCGTCGAGATCGAAGCCGCGCATGCCCCCTTCGGAGTTGGTGGTGATTCCGGCGGGGTAGAGTTTGATGGCGGTCAGATCCTCACGGATGGATTGGAGGAAGGCGCGGTCGTAATCGGGTTTGAAAAACAACGTCATGTAGGGTTGAAATTTGTTTGATCCAATCGTTTTTTGGATGCGTTGACGGTAATGGATCAGTTGCTCACGCGTGGTAATCGGCGGCAGAAGATTGGGCATGATGATCGCCCCGGCGAATTGCTCCGCACTCAGAGGCGCGGTGGTGGAGAGCATCTCGCCGTCACGCAGATGCAAGTGCATATCAAGAGGAGAATGGAGAGTCATGGGATGGCTCCTATTTGTTTGAGCATAGTATAGCAAGAGAATTAGGAATTAGGAATTAGGAATTAGGAATTTTTAAACATTTTGATAACAATGTAGCGTTTGGCGTCTTTGGGGATAAGCCAAAAAACGATTTGGTCAGGTGATGGAATTTTGCACATGCAGGGAGCTGGATATCTTGGTGGTTGCCAGTGCACCACCGGATAATCGATCCCGCCGGGGAAAAGCGGGTTGCAACTGGCGATCCGCAGGGAGCTGGCGATCAGTGCCCGGTGGGGAGGGTTGAAAAGAAACTGCCACCGGGCATACTCCGAGCATGTTGGGTAGTAGCGACACGAACCGGGCAGCATACGGGAGACATACTGATAGGCTTCGATGGGGGCGATAAAGAAACGTTTGAATGTCATGCATTAAGTATAGCACGATTTGACCCAAAGCGATATGTCGGATTGTCGTTACGGTACTGCAGGGCGCAAAATATACCCCGGGGATTTGTTGGCGGCGTGGTAGATCGTCGTACCGTATTTGCGGACGTAGTAGCTCAGGAGCAGCCGCTGGAAGGTCGGTTCGACGGAGGGGACGAACCAGGCGTTGTTGGAGAGGACGATCATTTTTTCGGGCGGAGGGGTGTAGAGGCGTTCGGAGGTCGCTTCGTAGCAGATGGCGTTGCGGTAGTGTGTGCCGTTGATCTCCCAGTCGGTGGGATCGGCCGAAGCGATGTAATCGACCGAGCCGTCGAAAAAGATTGTGTTGATCCATCGGCCGGCCCATTCGGGGAGCGGGTTGGCTTCGCCAAAGGGGACGAGGAGGACTTTGTTGGCGATCCGGTAGCGGCCGTTTTGGAAAAGATAGGCGGCGTTGCGGTTGATGCCGTCATCGTCGTAGAGAGCACCGAGGAGAATGGTGACGGTGCGGGAGCGTCGGAGGAGCCTGCCCAGCAGGTCAGGGTGATGATTGAGAAAAAACGGGAAGACCGATTCGGGCAACACGACCATGTCGTAGCCCGAACGGACAGCCCGGTCGATCGCATTGAGGGCTTCCCGGATATGGTCGGGGGCGCGTGCGGGATCCCATTTGTCCTCAACCGTTGTGTGGGTGGCAACGAGCTTGATCGTGCGGGTCGCATCGGTATCGAGCATGCGCACCTGTGTCGGGGAGTAGGCGAACACCATCAGCCCCAGCCAGAGCAGATTGCGCCGCCATTGTGCCAGGACGATCGCGGCCAGGACGATCGCAAATTGCCACTTGGCAACACCGAGGTAGCTGTGGACAAACACCAGCTCCGGCTTGAACCAGTCAAACGAGAGCGGATGAACATAGCTGACCGCAAGCAGCCCCAGAGCTTGGTAGGGTGCGCTTGCCAGCGCGCCAAAAAATGGAAAATACCTCAATACAAAACGCTCAACGCCCAACGCCCCTCTCGTAATGCCCCACAAAATCCCCCCGTAGATCAACCCCACCCCGATCAGAACAAACGGGATCGCCCAGACCATGTGATAATAGACAAAACTGACGGCAATCCATCCAAACCACAGGAGACCGATAAAAAAACCGCTCCAGAACCAAACGGCACGATCCGTGGCGAGCAAAAAGAAGAAAAACAACACCCCGGCGACGGTGTTGATGATCCGCCAATCCAGCCCCAGCCATGCCCCGTAGAGCCACAACGATCCCAGCAAAGCGATGCTCAAGCCTTCTGTTAGAGGTGAAGTGGTAAAATGTTTGATCATTTTCATAAAAAGGACATCCTATGGCACAAGGGATTCAACAATTCCTCCCACTGATTCTACTCTTTGCGATCTTTTATTTCCTGATCATCCGCCCGCAGCAGAAGCAGCAAAAAGCCCACAAGGCGATGCTCGAAGCGCTGACCAAAGGGGACAAAATCGTCACCAACGGCGGGCTGATCGCGGAGATTGTCAAGACCGAAGAGGATTTTATCAAAATCAAACTGAGCGACGGCGTCGTCGCCAAACTTGACCGTGCCTATGTCGCACGCAAACTTGACGCATAAGGACTGGATGCGATGATGAGTCGATTGAATTACCGTGTGGTGATTTTCATCTTCGCGCTGATCTTTGGGGTGGTTTTTTCGATCCCCTCACTGATACAGAGCGAGAGCGGCAAGAAGATCACCCTGGGGCTCGATCTCCAGGGGGGACTGCATATGCTGCTGGGGGTCAAGAGTGACGAGGCGATCAAAAGCCGCATCAAATCGGTCGCCGGGAGCGTGAAATTTTTGCTCGATGACAATGACATTGTGATGGACGATTTGCGTATCGAAAACAACACGGTACGCTTCAAACTGCTGGATGAGGACGATATTCCCAAAGCCAAAACCGTACTGAGCAAAGAACTGACGGGTACGACCATGCAGGTAACGCAGAATGATTTCAGCATTGCGCTGACTCCCGAGGAGATTGTCCGCACCAAGCAAAACGCGATCAAGCAGGCCGTCGATACGATCCGAAACCGTCTCGATCAGTTCGGTCTGGCGGAGCCGACCGTAGCCAAGCAGGGTGAGGACAAGATCCTCGTCGAAGTACCGGGAATCAAAACATCCGAGGATGAGCAGCGGATTCGTGCGCTGATCGCCAGAGCGGCCCACCTGCAGATGATGGCGGTCGACGAGGATCGCGCCGCGCGCGTGTACACCATGAATCCCAATGAGGCCAAAAAATACCGTGACGTGATCCTGCCCGATGTCAAAGACCCCAAACAAAAATATCTTCTCCGCCAGATCCCGATCCTGGACGGTTCGATGCTGACCGATGCCAAAGTGGGGTTTGATCAGAACAATCAGCCGGTGATCAACTTCGTACTCAATGGAGAAGGCGCCCAGATCTTTGGTGATTTTTCGGGCAAGAGTGTGGGCAAACGGATGGCCATTGTCCTGGATGACAAGGTTTATTCCGCACCGGTGATCCGTGAGCGGATCGGCGGCGGTCGCGGGCAGATTTCGGGCAACTTTACCCTCAATGAGGCCAACGATGTTGCGATCGCGCTGCGGTCAGGTGCTCTGTTGGCTCCGGTCTATGTCATGGAAAAACGGAGCGTGGGCCCCAGTCTGGGAGCCGACAGTATCAAGGCCAGCACCCTGGCACTGGCTCTGGGGTTTGTGCTGGTGGTGATCTTTATGGTGCTCTACTACGGCTACGCCGGACTGATCGCGGACATTGCGCTGATTGGCAACCTCTTTTTGATTCTGGCGCTGATGGCGCTGTTTGGGGCGACGCTGACCCTGCCGGGGATGGCGGGGATCGTGCTGACGGTGGGAATGGCGGTCGATGCGAACGTCATTATTAATGAGCGGATCCGAGAGCTCCTCTACAGCGGTGCGTCGGTGCCCAAAGCGATCGAAGAGGGGTACAACAACGCCTTTACGGCAATCTGGGATGCCAACATCACGACCCTGATCTCTTCGATCGTGCTGTACGCATACGGGACAGGGCCCATCAAAGGGTTTGCGCTGACGATGAGTATCGGGATTTTGGCCTCCATGCTCACGGCGATCCTCGGAACACACGGTATCTATCAGATGCTCCTCCCCGGGATCACCCGGGACAAACTCGGCCGCTGGTTCGGCATCAAAACTGAGAGGGCGAAATAATGGAACTGTTTCACTACAAAAAACCGATCGACTTCATGGGGGCCAGCCGCAAGTTTGGGCTGCTGTCTCTGGTGTTGGTGCTCCTCTCCTGGGGGTTGCTGTTTACCAAAGGGTTCAACTACGGGATCGACTTTGCCGGCGGGACGCTGATCCAGGTCAAGTACAAGGGCAAGGCGCCCATTGCCAAAGTGCGTGAGGCACTCAAGGTCAACCAAACCTATGCCGCAGCCAGCGTGACCTACTTCGGCAGCGAAGACGAGATCGTCATCCGTACCAAAAGCAGCTCCAAAGCCGTGGGCAAGGATGTCGGTGATGAGGTGCGTTCTTTGCTCAAAGGGACGGGGGAATTTGAGGTGCGCCGGGTCGACATGGTCGGCCCCAAGATCGGCGATGAGCTTCGGACCAAAGGGCTCATGGCGATGGCACTGGCGATTGCGGGCATTCTGATCTATGTGTCGTTCCGTTTCGAGTGGCGGTTCGCCGTCGCTTCGGTACTGGCGCTGGTGCACGATGTGAGCATCGCCTCGGGCGCGATTGCGCTGTTTGGGATCGAGGTCAATCTCGACACCCTCGCGGCGATTCTGACGCTGCTGGGGTATTCGCTCAATGATACCATCATTGTCTTTGACCGGATCCGTGAGGGGATCCGCACGATCAAAAAACCCGACCTGGCCGCCATCATCAACGAATCGATCACCCGGACGCTTTCGCGGACATTCCTGACCTCACTGACAACATTTTTTGTGGTGTTGACGCTCTATCTCCTCGGCGGAGAGATCATCAACAGTTTCAGTTTTACCCTCTTGGTGGGTGTCGTTGTGGGAACCTATTCTTCCATTTTCATCGCTTCGCCGATCTTGATGTGGCTGGGCTTTGATGTCCGGAGTTTCCGAGCCAAAGAGGCGGACAAACTCAGACGGGAGAAAGAGAAAGAGAAAATGCGTGCCCAGTATGAGCAGGGGACCGTATGAAAACAGTAGCCAACTGGATAGATACAAACATCCATCATTGAAGGAGATGCCATGAAATGGGGAAAAGTTTTATATGTGTTTTTTACGTTGATGAGTTTGACAACCAGCGCCGGGTTTTTGTATGAAGACAGCCTTCTTGCGCTGTTTTTGGCCGGCAGCATCAATGTCGCATCGACTCTGATGAAGATCGGGGTGCGCAACATCCTTTCGGCGGAGTTGCTGGCTGGCTCTTTTGTGGCGGATCTTCACCTGATCCCGGCATTTTTTGCGATGTATTTTTATCACAACAACTCCATGGCGATCGGTCTGGTTATCGGTGCGGTGATCGCCAATGCGTACACCCTGATCGTCAGTTTGATCGAAAGCTCGCGTGAGCGCATTGAGTTTTAGGAAGCGGTGTGATGTTTGAAGCGGTTGAACGCCGGGGAACGGACGCAATCAAATGGGACGATACGGCCCGACGGTTCGGGCGGGAAAATCTGCTGCCCCTCTGGGTAGCCGATATGGATCTGGCTGCACCAAAAGTGATCCGGGACGCTTTGGCCCGGCGGACGGAGCATCCGGTGTACGGATACACTTTTTTTGCATCGGAATTTTATGAGGCGATCGTCTGGTGGTATGCCCACCATTTCGACTGGACGATCGATCCGGAGTGGATCGTTCCCGATCACGGTGTGGTCGTCTCCATCAATACCGCCATCGCCGCCTACACCGAGGAGGGGGACGGTGTGATGATCCAGACGCCGATCTATCCGCCGTTTATGAGCTCGGTCAGGGACAACAACCGCCGAATGCTGGAGAATCGCCTTCTGTACGAATCGGGGCGTTATACCATCGACTGGGATGATTTCGAGGCCAAGGCACGCGAGGCCAAACTCTTCCTCCTGTGCTCTCCCCACAACCCGACCACCCGCGCCTGGCGCGAGGAGGAGCTGGTCCGGATGGCGTCGATCTGCCGTCGCCATGACGTGATCATCGTCGCCGATGAGATCCACAGCGACGTGGTGCATGCCCGCAAACACATCTCGATCGGAAACCTGCCCGAAGCCGGGGGGATCACTCTGACGCTCCACGCCCCCTCCAAGACCTTCAATATTGCCGGTCTGAATACCTCGTTTACCATCATCCCCGACCCCACGCTGCGCGCAGCCTACCTCAAACGGTACCAGCAGATGGGACTGCCGCACGGCAATCCTTTCGGGATTGAGGGGCTCAAAGCCGCCTATACACCCCAGGGGGCTGCCTGGCTGGCCGACCTGATGGTCTATTTGCAAAGCAACATCACGTTCGTGCGGGATTATTTGCGCAGGCACATCCCCCGGATCGTTCCGGTCGAGACAGAAGCGACGTTTTTGATCTGGCTTGACTGTCAGGCATTGGGTCTGGATGATGATGCCCTCGAAGTTCTCTTTTTTGATCGTGCCGGGCTTGCCTTGAATAAAGGGGTCAGTTTCGGGGAGGCCGGTTCGGGCTTTATGCGCCTGAACATCGGGACATCCCGTGCCGTACTGGAGGAGGCCCTTTCCCGGCTTCAAAAAGCCGTTGCGGAGTGGCAGGAATGATCCGTTTTTTAATAGGGTGGTGGGTGCTGAGCCTCTGGGCGTCTGCTTCTCTGCCCGAAGCGATCAGCAGTATGCTGACCCGCAACAAAATCGACCCCTCCACGGTCAGTCTGCTGATCCAGGAGCTCAAAAGCGGCCGGGTGATCGCCTCGCAGACCCCCAATGCATCCCGCACACCGGCATCGGTCATGAAGGTCTTGACGACTTACAGCGCCCTGGTGGATCTGGGAAAATCGTTCCGCTGGCCGACCAAGTTTTATTATACCGGACACTTCAGTGGCGGTGTGATCCGGGGAGATCTTGTTGTCGAGGCGTTTGGGGATCCGACGTTGACGACAGCCGATTTGAAGCGGATCGCCAAGCGCTTTCGACGGTTGGGGGTGCGACGTATCACGGGCAATCTGGTGATCGACCGTACGTTTTTTGCCGACAACGGCAAAGTAACTTCCGGGTTTGACCGCAACCGATACAGCCAATACAATGCCATGCCCGATGCGATGATGCTGGATGACCACATGAGCCGGATCGTTGTCCGCCCCAGAGGCGGTACCATTGATGTCCGCAAAGCGATCCCCGGAGACGCATACGATCTGATCAATCGCGTGCAGCCGACGGACAAGGCGTGCCGAGGCAAAAACAGCTGGCCCTATGTGGGGATCAAGACCCAGGGCTCCCGCCCGGCAGTGGTCGTCTCCGGCACGCTCTCAACCCGCTGCCCCCGGCGAACGATCTCCAAACTGCTGACCCGTCCGTATGAGAGTTTTTATCATGCGTTTTCCTGGGCGCTCAAGGAGGTGGGGATCGCCTTTGGGGGAAAAAGGGTGATGGCCCGTGTCCCCGGCAATGCGCGTGCATTGATGGTGCACCACTCCCGGCCGCTCCTTTCAATCGTCGCCAAAACCAACAAAAAAAGCAACAACCTCTACGCCCGTCATCTTTTTCTGTTGCTCGGTGCACAGCGGCTGGGGGCTCCGGCTACCGAGGCCAAAGGGGCCCAGGCGGTGCGCAGCATCCTCTCCTCCCGCGGTCTCTGGGATGCGCGTATCCGTATCTACAACGGCTGTGGTCTTTCCCGGCGTGCCAAGATCACGGCAGCGGCCCTGGTCAATGTCCTCAAAGATGCGTACAGGACATTAGGAAAATCCTGGATGGAGACACTCGCGGTTGCGGGGAAGGACGGGACGATCAAACGGCGTTTTCGCCACAGCATCGCCAAGGGGCGGGCCTGGATGAAGACCGGCACGCTCAACAACGCCAAAAACATCACCGGGTATGTCCGGGGGAAGTCGGGCAAATATTATGTCCTGGCGGTCCTCTATAACGGTCAGGAGAAGTGGAAGGGGAGCACCCTCCAGAACCAGATCATCGAATGGCTGGCGCGAAGCAAGTAGTATGAGGAGAGAGGCATGAGAAACGCAGAGGCCAAAAGGGAAACGGTGTTTGAGCCCTATCCGTTCGAAAAACTGAACCGGCTGTTGGAAGATATCACCCCCAGCGCCGAGTACACACCGCTGAGTCTGACGATCGGAGAGCCGCAGTTTGCCACACCGGCCTTTATTCTCGATGCCCTTACGCAGCATGCTCATCTCTTTAATAAATACCCAAAGACCGCCGGAGAGGATCTCTTGCGTCAGGGGATGCTCACCTATCTTGACAAACGCTTTGGGCTGAGACTGGATAGTGCCCAGATCATCCCGACGTTCGGGACGCGGGAGGTGCTGTTTAATTTTCCGCAGTTTTTGCTCGGAGGCATGGACGATCCGGTCATGGCGTTTCCCAACCCTTTTTATCAGATCTACGAAGGGGCGGCGCGGACGATCGGCGCAGAGGTGGTCTATCTCGATCTGAAAGCATCCGAAGATTTTCAGCCGCAGATCGATGAGGCGGTACTCGCCCGATGCGATCTGGTGATCCTCAATTCTCCGGACAATCCCACGGCCTCAGTGATGACGCTGGAGCAGATGGCCGAGTGGGTGCGGCTGGCGCAAAAATACGATTTTGTGCTGCTCAACGACGAATGCTATGCCGATCTGTATCTGGACGAGCCGATCCCCTCTCTGCTGAATGCCTCCATTGCAGCGGGCAACCCGGATTTTCACAATGTCCTTGTGATCAATTCTATCTCCAAACGCTCCTCGGCACCGGGATTGCGCAGCGGATTTATCGCCGGGGACACGCAGATCCTCGCGTGCTACATGACCTACCGCACCTATGTCGGGTGTGCCGCGCCGCTCCCCCTGCAACACGCTGCAGCTGTGGCGTGGGCGGATCAGGAGCATGTGGAGCGCTTCCGCCAAAAATACCGTCGTAACTTCGCACTGGCGCAGGAGATCCTCGGGGTTCCCCCTCCTCAAGCGACGTTTTACATTTGGCTGGCGGTAGAAGATGAGCTGGAGTTTACCCGAGCACTCTATCGCCGGTTCAACCTCAAGGTGCTTCCCGGCTCCTTCCTCGGGCGCCGGGGAGAGGGGGAGGGATTTGTCCGCCTGGCACTCGTGTACGAGGAGGCACCGATGCGCGAAGCGCTTATCCGAATCCAACAATTTCTTGATACAAGGAGCATGCATGGCTGAAAACGACACAATCGACATGGACGCACTCAAAAACGACCCCGAATTCCAGGACAATGTCCGTCTGCTTGAGAAAGAGATGCATGAGCACGCTTCGGTCGCCAAAGGATATCAGCTGCTGGATATCCGGTTGGCGATGGGAGAGGACGAGGAGACGATCAACGAGATCTTTACCTTTATTGTCAACCGTGCATTCGATGTGTTGGCCGAGTATTTGACCGAACACAAAAAATTCAGCCTCAGTGACCCGGAAGAGTATGCCATTGCCCGGGCCATTTACGAGCACGGTATCCAGCGCTACAGTGAGAACGACACCAAAGGGGCCAAAGAGATCTTTCTCGTGCTCTACCACCAGATCACCGAACCGGAGGTCAAAGAGGCGATGATGATTCATGCCTGCTCGGTGATGGCGGGGCAGGGGTTTGAGACCTTTATCGATGAGTTTGCCGATGTGACCCATCTCGATCCCGAAGATCCCAAAAGTGTTTTTATTACCGAATTCGTCCAGCCCAACGACATGACGCTGGCCATGTGGGCCCGGTATGTCGAGCAGGGGAAAGCAGAGCTTAAAGTGCTGGAAGAGAGCGCGTAGGATGCACATTCATTTTATCGGTATCGGTGGGATTGGCCTCTCGGCGCTGGCGAAATTTCTCTCCGGGAACGGTCACACCATCAGCGGCAGTGACATCAAGCAGACTGAGATCACCGACGATCTGGCGACCAACTTTGGTATCAAGATCACCATCCCCCACCATCCCGATGCGGTGGAGGGGGCTGATCGGGTGATCTATTCGGCGGTCGTACGCCCCACCAACGTCGAGTATGCCCGGGCCAGGGAGCTGGGCATCGAAGTGCTCTCCCGCAAGGAGGCGCTCCAATTTATCCTCGAGACCAAAGAGGTGTATGCCGTCGGCGGTGCGCACGGCAAAAGCACCACGTCGGCGATGTTGGCTGCTTTGGTTCCGGATTCCAATGCTTTGATCGGAGCCATCGCCAAGCAGTTTGGCTCCAATGTACGTCACGCGGACAACAACCGGGTGGTTTTCGAGGCCGATGAGAGTGACGAGAGCTTCCTCAACAGTCACCCCTATCTGGCGGTGGTCACCAATGTCGAGCCCGAGCACATGGAGTACTACGAATACGACGAAGCGCGTTTTTACAATGCCTACCGACGATTCCTCGATCTGGCCACCCTCCGGGTGATCAATGCCGAGGATGATTTCCTCGGGTCGCTTGAGATTGAAGCGGTGCGGCTCTACCCTTCACGGGAGATCCGGGAGATTGAGTATGTTTTGGTGGACGGGGAGCCGCATACCCGTTTTGCCTTTGGGGAGTACGGTACTTTTGAGGTGTTTGGTTTTGGTGAGCACATCGCACTCGATGCAGCGTTGGCGATCCGTGCGGCGCTGGAACTGGGGGAGGATCTGGAGAGTGTGCGGGAGCATCTGCGCGATTATCGTGGGATCAAAAAACGTTTTGATGTGATCCAAAACCGTGAACAGTGCGTGGTGATCGATGATTACGGCCACCATCCGACCGAGATCAAAGCGACCATGTCCGCCCTGAAGACCTATCGGGATCTGCGCGGATTTACGCAGATGAATGTGATCTGGCAGCCCCACAAATACAGTCGAACCATCGACAATCTCCCAGGATTTGTCGAGTGTTTCGAGGGGGCAGATGAACTGGTCATTCTCCCCATCTGGGCTGCCGGTGAGATCGAGGTCGATATCGACCTCAAGGGGGCATTCAGCCGCTACAAACTCCTCATGGCCGATCGCGTTGCCAAGGAGGACGGTGTGGTCAAAATATTCCGGGACGGCCACGTGATCCGTGAGTATCGCGAGGGGCTGATCACTGCGTTTGGAGCAGGGGACATCACCTACCAGATACGAGGAGAGAGTTAGACCGTCCGTGGATCCGGACGGTTCGGAGCTGTTAACACAAGGAGAACATCCATGAAACGTCTGATCGGTTTTTTCCCTGAGATGGTTGTCGGTTTGATGCTGACCGTACATACGGTGATGGGGGTCATCTCTCTCTACCGGGATGTTCCCGCCAAGATCTATGCACGGAATATTGCCGTGATCAAATTGCCGGAGTATTGGCTGGTGACAATGATACTGGTTTTTGCGCTGTTTCTTTTGTGGAAAAACCGTCCGTCGAACCCCTGAGGGTCTTTGAAGTGGAGAGAAAATGAACGGTACCGCCCCTGCCCCGCTCCGGTCGCTGGTTGACAAACTGGACCTGGGGACTTATGTCACATCGTTCGGGCAGTTTTTTGCCCGTCAAAAGCCCATGGAATTGGAAGGGGACATTCATCAACATATCCGATACATTCGTGCGTTGGAGACACTGCAGTTTCCCGAGCTGCCGCCGATGGAATCGCTGGAAAACGCACTGGCACGGCTGCGCAAACAGGCGGTATTGTCGCTGGGAGAGATTTACAGTTTTGTCAAGCTGATTGACGCATTCAACCGTCTGCGGGCGTTGACACTGCCTGAGCCCCTCTCAAGCTGGATTTACGGGATCGATGTGCCGGAGGCGGTCTTGGAAGTGATGGGCTATTTCACCGATGAGGGGGAGATCAATCCGGCACGCGAGCCCGAGCTTGCCGATGTGCATCGGGCGCTTGAGCACAATCGGCGGGCGATTAAGGATCAGCTCTACCGCCTGACCCGCAGCCGGCACCTTTCGGAATACCTTGTGGACACGCAGATCCATCTGCATAACGGCGAGGAGACCCTGTTGGTACGCGGCGGGTTTACGCAGGCGGTCAATGCCGCGGTCATCGGGCGCAGCAGCAGCGGGTTTTTCTATATCCTCCCCCATGCCGTCAGCGACCTCAAAAAACGCCGCGACGATCTGATCAGCCGCAAAGAGACGATCCTGTGGCGTTACGCGCAGCGGTTTTCGGCGACGTTTCACCAGTGGGTGCGCTTTTTGGTGTTTATCAACCGGGAATTTGACCGGCTGGACCATTACCAGGCGCGGGTGCGGTTTGCCCGGGCACGGGATTATGTGTTTGTTGTCCCCACAAAGGGGCATCATGTCCGTCTCCATGCCTTTGCCCATCCGGCTCTCGCCGATCCGGTACCGGTCACCCTTAGCCTTGAGAAACCGGTCATGCTTTTGACCGGCGTCAATGCTGGGGGGAAAACGATGCTGCTCAAATCGATCCTCAGCGCGGTATTTTTGAGCCGCCACCTGCTCCCTTTTCGCTGCGATCCGCACCAAACCTCTGTGGGGACGTTCAAGGGAATTGAAGCGATTATTGACGATCCCCAATCGGTAAAAAACGACATCTCCACCTTTGCCGGACGTATGCTGGAGTTTGGCAGGCTGTTTCGTCAGCGCGGCGTACTGGTCGGGGTTGATGAGATCGAACTGGGAACCGATGCCGATGAGGCGGCTGCGCTTTTTAAAGTCCTGCTGGATGAGCTGCGCCGTCGCGAGATCACCTTTGTGGTCACGACCCACCACAAACGACTGGCCGCGCTGATGGGGGATGATGATGAGGTGGAGCTGGTCGCTGCGCTCTACGACGAGGCCCGCCGCCGCCCCACTTATACGTTTTTGCAGGGGAGCATCGGCAAAAGCTACGCCTTTGAGACTGCCGAACGGTACGGGATCGCTCCCAATGTCATCGAGCGAGCCCGGGAATTTTACGGCGAAGACAAAGAGCGCCTGGGGGAGCTGATCGAGCGCTCCAGCGAATTGGAACGTTCATTGCGTGCCCAGATTACCGATCTGGAGAGGGAGCAGGAAACCCTTCAAAAGAAACGCAGCCACCTTGAACGTCTCGAAGAGCAGATGCAAGAGGAGCAGCGCAAGATCCTCGCCACCTATGAGAACCGCTACAACGCGGCGACCAAGCGGGCGCAGCAGGCGCTCAAAGCCAAAGAATCAGCCGAAGGACGGCGCAAACTCAACGAAGCCCACCAACACAAACAAAAAGCCCGTCCCAAGCCCGCTCCTGTCACTTATGTGCCGCAGACGGGGGACCGGATCAGGTACCGATCCCACCGGGGCGAAGTGCTTTCGCTCAAAGCCAAAGAGGCCACGATCCTGGTCGACGGCCTCAAGATGCGGGTCCCCATCGCCCAACTGCGTCCCGCTTCCGAACCCGCGCCCAAACCTGCCTCCCCCAAAGCGACCGCCAGTGCAGAGGTGGACCGCTCCCGGGCACGGGTTTCGATCAAGCTGCTGGGGATGTACGGGGATGAGGCGATTGACGCGGTGGATCGATTTGTCTCTGATGCGCTGGTCAACGGGCTCAACGAGGTGGAGATCATCCACGGGACAGGGACCGGGGTGCTCGCCAGACGGGTGAGTGCGTATCTCAAAACGCACCCGAAGATCCAAAATTATTACCGACTCCCCGGCAATCCCGGTGCTACGATCGTCGAACTTTGAAAATACTCAGTCTACGAGTTTGTATCCCACACCGTATTCGGTACGCAGATAGGTGTTTTTTTTGCCGGTATCGTTCAGTTTTTTGCGGATGTTTTTGATGTGGTTGTCAAGGGAGCGCTCAGAACTGATAGAGGAGAGGAGTTCAACGAGCGCTTTGCGTTCGATGGTTTGGTTTTTGTGCTTGATGAGCAGGGAGAGGATCTTGAATTCGATGGCGGTCAGGTCGAGGACTTCCCCTTTGAAATAGATAGTGAAATCTTTGATCGAGAAGGCGCCGCTCTCCCGGTTGGCTTTGATAGCGCTGTTGCGGCTGAGCTGCACCCATATCCGCGCTTCGAGCTCCTCCATGTCGATGGGTTTGACCATGTAGTCGTTGGCACCGTATCGAAAAGCAAGCACTTTGGATTTGGTGTCGCTGTACGCGCTGAGGACGATGGTGGGAACAGGGGCGGTCTCTTTGATCGATTTGAGGACCTCAAAGCCGTTAAAATCGGGCAGGTTGATGTCCAGAAGCAACACATCAAACTGGGATTGTCCTGCCAGCGAGATCCCGTCTGCTGCCGTAAAAGCCGCCGTGACATCAAACCCGCTGTCGGTGAGATAATTGGACACAAGTTCACAGGCCAACTCATCGTCTTCGATGATCAAGATCTTCAGCGCATCCAAAGCGGCAACCTCCACAAAAATAGAATGAATAGATTCTACCAAATATATGCTTAGATTTATAATGTAGAATGGTACGGTATGTCCGCAATCGAACAGGAATTCTGGAGGGAAGCAGCATGAAGCGTATCAGGGGGTTGTCGGGTCTGCTGGTGATCGTTGCGGCGGTGTTTTGGTCCTCCGCGGCTGTGGGGAAGGCGATGGAGGCTTTGAGCGAGGCCGAAAAGCACTACCTGAAAAACCATCCGGTTATTTTGGCGCACAACGAAACGAACTGGCCGCCGTTCAACTACGAATACAACGGGATTCCCCAGGGGTATGCCGTCGAGTACATGGATCTGCTGGCCCGCAAGATCGGGGTCAAAATCTCCTATGTCAGCGGCCATACCTGGGAGGAGTTTATCCAAATGCTCCGGACCGATGCACTGGACGTGATGATCAATGTTTCCATTACGGAAGAACGCCAAAAAACCATGGCATTCAGCCTGCCGTATCTCCAGGCAAAAAACGCGATCTATGTCAACATCAAGCAGCAGGCCTACTACACACTCGATGCACTCAACGGCAAGCGGGTCGGGTTGGTCAAAGACTTTTTTATCCAGAAATACATCACAAAGCATTATCCAAAGATTCGGCAGGTACTGGTCTCGGATATTCCCCATGCGCTGGAGATGCTCTCTTTTGAAAAAGTCGATGCGGTCGTAGGCAAACAGGTGGTGGTCGATTATATTTTGCGGGAAAACCTGATCTCAAGCATCATGGCGACAGACTACATCAAAGACAAAGCCACCCTCAGCCATCTGGCCATTGCGGCGGACAAAAAGGATGCCGTGCTGATCGGGATCATCCAAAAAGCACAGCGGAGCCTGGACCCTCAGGTCCTGGAGGCGCTCAAACACAAATGGTTCGGGATCAATGCCCTGCTGGATACGCGGGAGCTTTTGACGGAGCAGGAGCGCAAGTATCTTGCGGGAAAAAAGCGTTTGCGTGTATGCTATCAGACCAATCGCCGCCCTCTCGAGTGGAAAGGGAGTCAGGGAGCGGAAGGGATCGCGATCGATGTGCTGCAGACCATGATCCGCCGGTTGAATATCCCGGCGGTTTACGTCCCGGTCGGCTCGAGAGACGCATCACGGCGTATGCTTGGAGAGGGGAAGTGCGATCTTCTCCCCAGTGCAATACAGATCCATGTCCAGGACAACCAGCTCCTCTTCACCAAGCCGTACCTGAACTACACAACGGTGATTGTCACACGAAAGAGTTCCCCCCGCGTCGGGGGTATCCGTCAACTGGAAGAGAAAACCTATGCCTATTGGGACGAAAACCCCATACAGTATCATTTGCAGCAAAACCGCCTCGCCTCCCGTACGGTGCGTGTAAAAAACATTGCCGAGGCTCTGCAGGCGATTCAAAACCATGAAGCGGACTACACGATTTTGCCGCAGGCGATTTTCGAGTACTATCACAGCCGGGGAGGGTATGCGGATCTGGCCATCGCTGGGTATGCGCCGATCCAGGGATCGGTGAGTGCGGCTGTGGGCAAACAGTCCCCGGTACTTTTGGGGATTTTGAATAAAATCATCCAGACCACTCCCAGGGAGGCCTACCGTGCCATCAGTGACAAATGGGTGAAGAGCATGGTGGTGGAAAAGACCGACTATGTCGCCCTCATGAAGGTGATTGCAGCGGCGTTGGTCGTGATCGGTTTTGTCTTGATGGCGTACCGAAAACAGCGCAAACTTACGCAACACATCGAGGAGCTCAACGCTACCCTTGAAGCACGGATCGCGGATGCGCTGAACAAAAACAGAGAACAACAGGCGATGATGCTGCATCAGGATCGGATGGCCGGAATGGGTGAAATGATCGCGATGATCGCCCATCAGTGGCGACAGCCCCTCAACAATCTCGCGCTGGTCAATCAGCTCCTGATCGCCAAATACCGCAAAGGGAAACTGGACGATGACGCATTGACGTATTTTGCAGAACACTCCAAAAAACTGATCACTCACATGTCAGAAACGATCGATGATTTCAGGAATTTTTACAAAAACGAAAAGGAGAAGATCGATTTTTGTGTCAGCGACGTGGTGGCGGAGCTGATTCGGCGGAGCGGTATTCTCTTTAAGGATGCGGGGGTTGCGGTGACGTATCAGGCCGAAGGGTGTCCGATGTTCCGGGGGTATCCCAACGGACTCAAACATGTCATCCAGAACATCATGATCAATGCGCGGGATGCGCTGGTGGAAAAAGGTGCCGACACCAAGGAGATGTCGGTGCGGGTCGAAGAAGATGCGGAGGAGATACGGATCCGTATTTGGGACAATGCCGGTGGCATGAGCGAGGAGGTCAAGGCAAGGATCTTCGATCCCTACTTTTCAACCAAAGAGATGAAGAACGGTACCGGTCTTGGGATGCACATGGCCCGGGTCATCATCGAAGAGCACATGGGGTCGCGCATCACGGTGCAGGCAGAGGAGGCGAGCACGGAATTTGTCATCCATCTCCGGCGTGATGCCGACGGTGCTTCGCGTATGTAGGCACCCTAAACGCAATTTGTGGTATAATCCCCTAATTTTTTGCAAGGGAAAGGAACCACGTGAGCATCAAAGACGAATTGCAGCATGTCAAAGAGGAGTTAAGCGGGGACGAGAAGGTCCTTGAGAGTGCGTTCAAGCTGGAGCGTTTCTACAAGAAAAACAGGATCACGATCTGGGCGGTCGTCGCTCTGGCAATCCTCGGTTTTGGCGGAAATGCGGCCTGGAAGGCATACCAACAGAGCAAGCTCAATGCCGCCAATACGGCTTTTTTGACATTACAGAAAGATCCGGCCGACAGCGATGCGGCCGCGACACTGAAAAGCAACAACCCCAAACTCTACGCCCTCTACGAGCTCAGCCGGGCACTCAAAAGCGGTTCAGCCGATTCGTTGCGTCCCCTCGCGTCCAGCGGCGATGCGTTGATCGCGGATATCGCACAGTACCATGCCAATGTTTTGAAGGAGCGGGCGGCAGATTCGGTCTATTATCACGATCTGAGTGTCGTCGAAGAGGCATGGATCGATCTCAAAGCCGGCAAAAAAACCGAAGCAAAAAGCAAACTTTCCCTGATCGCAGAGAACTCTCCGGTGGCCAAGATCGCCCAACTTCTGAGACACTACACCATCGATTTGAAATAGCGGCTTGATCGGCGATGAGCGATCTCCTCGAGGCGTTCGACGAATACCTCTCTGTCACCCGCGCGCTGGACGCGCACACCGTCGAGGCCTATCTGCGGGACCTGAGTCAGCTCGAAGCTTTTGCCCGTCCCCGGGAGCTGACGCGGCTTGATACGGCGGATGTGCTGGCATTTTTGAGCCGTTTTGAGAACAAGAGGACCCTCAACCGAAAGCTTTCGGCGATCAATGTCTTTTTTGATTTTTGCCATCGCAGCGACTTTTCGGATACCACGATCAAGATCCCTATGGCGCGTACTCCCAAGAGCCTACCCAAGTATCTCACCTACGAGACGATCCAGTCGGGGCTCTCCCTGATCGATCGCAGCACCGATCTGGGGTTGCGGGATTATGCGTTGATCCTTTTTCTTTATGCCAGCGGGGCACGGATCAGCGAGGCACTGAGTGTCCAGCGTACCGATCTGCATGAGGGGTGGCTGACGATCCGTTACGCCAAAGGGGAAAAAGAGCGGGTTGTTCCGCTGGCACCCGTAGCAATCCGGGCGATCGAAGCCTACCTGGCTTCCGCTGATCTGCGCAGCAGTGCGTTGTGGGTCAATTACCGTGGTGAACCCCTCAGCCGCATCTCGGCGTACAAGATCACCAAGAAATACCTCGGGGTTTCGCCCCATGTCCTGCGCCATTCATTCGCCTCGGCACTGATCATCGGCGGCGCCGATTTGCGGGTTGTGCAGGAGCTTCTGGGGCACGCATCGCTGGTAACGACCCAGATCTACACCCACGTCGAACGGGCCCATCTCGAGTCGACCATTCAACACCATCATCCGCTTGGAGGCCACACATGAAAACACTCCTTGAGCGTTTGAGAGCCCGCAGCATTCTCTGCAAAAAACTCACCCCAATTCTTCCCGGAGAGCTTGGCTCGCGCAAACGGATCGCACTCTATTTCGGTACCGATACGCACGGATATCATTGCACCGTGATGCATCTGGCCAAAAAGAGCCGGGTGCTGAGCAAAGAGGGCCGGGAACTTGAAGCACTGCACGCAAAAATGGAGGGAGTGTACGATACGGCAATCACGAAGAAGTATGTGTGGATAGAGGCTCCGCTCTGCTCCAAGGCCAAAAAGTGGCTGGAGGCGGAGGGGTGGGAGGTCCTGTAGGGGGATCAGCTCCGGGCTTTTTTGTAATCCAGGATCATTTTGAGCGCTTCGTCTTTGAGGAGAAGTTTCTCTTTTTTGATCGTCTCAATCTCCATATCGCTCAGGTGCAATCGCCCCTCATCGGCATCTTTGGCTTTTTGATCCAGTTCGTTGTGTTTTTCGAAAATTTTGGCGAAATGGGCGTTTTCCTGCTTGAGGGCATGGATCTCATCTCGGTATTCTGATAGCATAGCGGCTCCTTGTATTGTGAATAGTGTATTATATCTTTTTGGCGGTAAAAGGTGGTTGGAATGTCCGGGTTATTACGCTATAATGCGCCATCTTAAAACAGCATTTTTCGATTATTTTCCCACGAAGGTATCTTTTGACATTTCATTCTCTTCCCCTATCACAACCCCTTTTGCGTGCCGTAGCCGAGCAGGGCTACACCGAACCGACACCGGTCCAGGCTCAGGCGATCCCTCTGATCGTCGAAGGGCGGGATATTCTTGCCGCAGCCCAGACCGGTACGGGCAAGACCGCCGGATTTACGTTGCCGCTTCTTGAGCGCCTCTCTCAGCAGAAGCCCCCGAGAAAAAAACTCCAGATTCGCGCCCTGGTGCTCACCCCTACCCGTGAACTGGCGGCTCAGGTAGCCGAGAGTTTTCATCTTTACGGCAAGCATATGCCGTTTCGCTCTGCGGTGATCTTCGGCGGGGTGGGGATCCATCCGCAAATGGCCGCGATCCGCAAAGGCGTCGATGTCGTCATCGCCACGCCGGGGCGGCTGCTCGATATTGCCGGGCAGCGGGGAATCGATTTTTCGGCGCTGGAGATCCTGGTGCTTGATGAGGCCGACCGGATGCTTGATATGGGGTTTATCCATGACATGCGCAAACTCATGGCGATGATGCCCCGCCACCGCCAGACCCTGCTTTTTTCGGCGACATTCTCTCCGGAGATCAAAAAGCTTGCTGCTTCTTTTCTGCACGATCCGGCCACCGTCGAGGTCGCGCGGGAAAACACCACGGCCGCCAACATCGCCCAGGCGGTCTATCCGGTCGACAAGGTACGCAAACGCTCGCTGTTGGCCAAACTGATCCTGGAGAACGGGTGGGAACAGGTACTGGTCTTTACCCGGACCAAACACGGGGCGAACCGGCTGACACAGTACCTTCAGGAGCACAGCATTGCTGCTGCGGCGATCCACGGCAACAAGAGTCAGGGAGCCCGGACCAAAGCACTGGCAGGGTTTAAAGCGGGTTCGATCCGGGTCCTTGTCGCTACCGATATCGCCGCACGCGGGATCGACATCGATCAGCTTCCCCATGTGGTCAACTACGAACTCCCCAATGTGCCGGAGGACTATGTCCACCGCATCGGACGCACCGGCCGGGCCGGGCTGAGCGGTGAAGCGGTCTCCCTGGTGTGCATCGATGAGGAGAAGCTCCTGCGGGACATTGAGCGTTTTATCCGAAAACCGATCCCCAAAGTTCAGATCGAAGGGTTTGAACCTGATCCGAATATTCGGGCCGAACCGATCCAAAACGGTCGAAGCGGCGGCCAGCGCAACCAAAACAGAGGCCGCAGGCGTCAGGGTCGGTAGATCGACCTCTCAGGTGCGATACTCTGCATTGATCTTTACGTATTCATAGCTCAGATCGCATCCATAGGCGGTATAGCTTCCTTTTCCCATCCCCAGATCACACCGGATGGAAAACTGCGCCTGTTTCATGATCGCATAGGCTGCCGCTTCCCGCTCGGTATCCAGCTCACGCTGGGTGTCCGAATAGACAAGCAGATCGTCGTAGCGGATCGTCAGACGTGTGTCGTCGCAGGCGATGCCTGCTGCGCCGATCGTGGAAGCGATGCGTCCCCAGTTGGGATCTTCGCCAAAAAGCGCAGTCTTGACCAGCAGCGAGTTGGCCAGCGCGGTGGCGGCGATGCGGGCCTCGGTGTCGCTGGCGGCACCGGTCACCTCGAACGCAAGCACTTTGGTCGCCCCCTCTCCGTCGCGCAGGATCATCATTGCCATCTCAAACATCAGCTGCTTCAAGACTGCCAAGAACGCTGTCGGATCGTACACACCGCTGGCACGATTGGTCAGCAGCATGGCGGTGTCGTTGGTGGAGGTGTCTCCGTCGACCGAGATGCGGTTGAAGGAGTGTTCGACGGCCTCACCGAGCAGGCGATCCATGTCGGCTTTTGGAACAGCGGCATCGGTGACGACGAAGCAGAGCATCGTTGCCATTGCCGGATCGATCAT
>CAYSQV010000005.1:0-11783 GCA_964433295.1 uncultured Nitratifractor sp.
TGGGCGTAGTAGCGTTCCCCCTCGCCGATGCTAGTGAGCCCTATTCCGATGAGGTTGGCGCCCCCTTTGGTGGTGTAGCCCTGGAAGTTGCGATGCAGCTCCCCTTTGGCAATGGCGGCAAAAAGCTCATCTTCGGGCTTGGCGAAGTGATCCATCCCTACCATTTTGTACCCTTTGGAGGTAAAAAAATCGATGGTGTATTGAAAGATCTGCAGTTTGACATCGGGGGTGGGGATGGTGGTTTCATCGAATTTTCGCATGGTTTTTTTCATCCACGGTACATGCGCGTAGTTAAACACCGCGAAACGATCCGGTTCGATCGTGTAGGCTAGCTCCAGTGTCTTTTGGAAGCTCTCGAAAGTTTGGTACGGCAAACCGTAGATCAGATCCATATTGATGCTCTCTACCCCGTAGCGACGTGCCAGATCGACCGCAGCCTTGGTCTCTTCATATGGCTGGATACGATGTACCGCTTCTTGGACGCGGGCATCAAAATCCTGCACCCCGAAACTGATACGGTTGAATCCATGCGTTTGGAACACCTGCATCTGCTTTTCGTTGAAATAGCGCGGATCGATCTCGACGCTCACTTCGGCATCGGTGTGCCAGTTGGGGAAAGCCTGCTTGACATACCGGATGATCTCATCAAGCTCAAATGCCTGATAATAGGTCGGGGTTCCGCCGCCGAAATGAAACTGGATCACCTCTCGTGAAGTATCGAGATGCTGTGCGAGGATATCGATCTCTTTTTTGAGGTACTCAACGTAACGGCTGAGTTTGTCGGCTTTGGAGGTATAGACGACATTGCAGCCGCAAAAATAACAGGCACTACGGCAAAAGGGCAGATGGATATAGATCGATAGCTGCTCTTTGCCGTCTTCAAGATACCGGATGTAACCGTCATAATCGAAATCTTCGCTAAACTCCAGCGCGGTAGGGTAGCTGGTGTATCTGGGGCCGGGCTTGGAGTAGCGGCTGAATTTGTCAAGGTCGATCTGGCTCATATCTTTTCCTGTAGTGTGTAGGGTGTTGTCCTCTGACAACACGCGGGTTTGGTTGATGGGTTTTGGAGGTGTTGTGAGGGCACAACACCCTACGCGTTATCGGTGCTGATCGAGCCATACCATGATCCCCTTTTGGGCATGGAGGCGGTTTTCGGCTTCGGTGAAGATCACATCGGCATGTTTCTCAAAGGTTGTTTCGCTCACTTCGTATCCGCGGTATGCCGGCAGACAGTGGAGGAAGATCGCGTCACTTTTGGCATGCGCCATCAGCGCTTCGTTGACCTGATACCCCTCGAAAGCTTTGAGCCGTTTGGCCTTTTCCTCCTCCTGACCCATCGAGACCCAGGTGTCGGTGGTGACCACATCGCAGCCCTCAACAGCAGCGACCGGATCGTCGGTGAAGATCAGTCGGGCACCGCTGCTATCAGCCAGACGCTGCGCCTGCGTGACCACATCAGGATCGCAGGCATATCCTGACGGAGTTGCAACGCGAAGTTCAAACCCCAGGATGGCGGCCAGGTAGAGCCAGCTGTGAGCCATGTTGTTACCATCCCCCACGTAGGCAGCCACGGGGTTGTCGGCCTTGTTCCATTCGACCATGGTCAGGTAGTCTGCCATGAGTTGAACCGGATGGTAGCTGTCGGTCAGACCGTTGATGACCGGTACCTGGGAATAGCGAGCGAACTCTTCGAGCTTGCTCTGCTCATACGTACGGATCATCACCATATCGACCATGCGGCTGATCACCCGGGCGGTGTCCTTGAGGGGCTCTCCGCGTCCCAGCTGCAGATCGTTGGCGGAGAGGAACAGACCGATCCCCCCCAGCTGATAGATCCCCGTCTCAAAGCTTACTCTGGTACGGGTAGAGCTTTTTTCAAATATCATCCCCAATGTCTGGTGCTCAAGATGGGGGATGTATTCCCGCTGCCGGGTTTGGGACTTGAGCGTACGGGCGAGTGCGATCATCTCGAGCAACTCGCTTTGCTCAAAGTCTTTCAGGGTCAAAAAGTGTCGCATAGCGAACCTCCTTTTCCGGGCACAAACCGTACGCGGAAAAAATAAAGAGACCATTCTACCATAATATCAATTGAGGGACAACCCTCTGGTGTTATACCGCTCCCTGATCGATCATGGCATCAGCGACTTTTTTGAATCCGGCGATGTTGGCTCCGATGATCAAATTTCCGGGACTGCCGTAGGCCTCCGCAGTTTGGTGGGCGGTATCGAAAATGTTTTTCATGATCTCAAAAAGCTTGGAATCGACCTGAGAAAAACTCCAATGTTCCATGCTGGCATTTTGTGCCATCTCGAGCTGGCTGACGGCGACCCCTCCGGCATTGGCCGCTTTGGCCGGGCCGAACAGTACTTTGTGCTCCTGCAGATATGCGATCGCATCCGGGGTAGAAGGCATATTGGCCCCTTCATTGACCAGTTTGCAGCCGTGTTTGACCAGGTTTCTGGCGTCGGTGAGTGTCAGTTCGTTTTGGGTCGCACTGGGGAAGGCGACATCGCACGGGATGTTCCAGACCGCATGCCCGCCTTTGGGATAGCTGTGGACGGGAATGTACGTCGCATCAGGATGGAGTTTGGCGTACTCTTCGAGAGAACCGCGATTGACCTCTTTGATCGCTTTGAGTGTCTCGAGGTTGATGCCATCAGGATGATGGATCGTCCCTTTGGAGTCGGAGCAGGTGACGGGGAGGGCTCCCATGCTTTTGAGCTTTTCGATCGTGTAGGTGGCGACATTACCTGAGCCGGAGACGGTGCAGGTTTTGCCTTTGAGTTCCATGCCGTTGGCGTTGAGGATGTTTTCGGCGAAATAGACCGATCCGTATCCGGTCGCTTCGGTGCGGGTGTTGGAGCCGCCCCAGCGGAGGTTTTTCCCGGTGAGTATCCCTTCGAAACGTCCGGTGAGTTTCTTGTACTGGCCGAACATGTAGCCGATCTCCCGCGCTCCGACACCGATGTCTCCCGCAGGGACATCGTGTGTTTGGCCGATGTGACGGTAGAGCTCGTTCATAAAGGATTGGGTAAAACGCATGATCTCGTTGTCGCTTTTGCCCTTGGGGTCGAAGTTGCTTCCCCCTTTGGCGCCGCCGATGGAGAGGCCGGTAAGCGCGTTTTTGAAAATCTGCTCGAAGCCGAGGAACTTGATGATCCCCAGATTGACAGTGGGGTGGAAACGCAAGCCCCCTTTGTAGGGTCCCAGGGTCGAACTAAACTGGACACGGTATCCCAGATGGGTCTGGGCTTTTCCGGCATCATCGATCCAGACGACACGGAAAATAATGGTCCGCTCCGGAATGACGATGCGTCGCAGAATATTGTGGTCGATGTATTTTGGTTCCTCTTCGAGCAGAGGAAGCAGCGAGTGGAGTACCTCTTCGGATGCCTGATAGAATTCGACCTGACCGGGAGAGCTGACTTTGATATCGTTTAAAACTGTTTGGACATATTCTTGCGCACTCATGGCGTAACTCCTGATGTGGGTTGGCAAGATGAAAGAGCTGCTGAGCAGCGACTCAAAGGGATACCGGGGGCGTGTTTTGCGGCGATAAACCCCGTACAGTTTCGTGCGTCTTTGTGGGTCTCCTTTCGGTGGGATGTTCCGGGTTACTGTTGCAGCAGTCGGGCCGCCTCTTTGGCGTGATAGGAGATAATCATATCCGCTCCGGCGCGTTTAAATCCCAGCAGCGTCTCCATCATGACCTTTTCATAGTCGATCACGCCGGCGCGCGCGGCCATTTTGAGCATGCTGTATTCGCCGGAGACATTGTAGACTGCCAGCGGCAGGGTGGTATGCTCTCGGACGTCACGGATGATGTCCATGTAGGCCAATGCGGGCTTGACCATCAGGATATCGGCGCCCTCCTGCTCGTCCGTCACACTCTCAGCGATCGCTTCGCGGCGGTTGGCAGGGTTCATCTGATAGCTGCGCCGATCACCGAAACTCGGAGCCGACTCGGCGACATCCCGGAACGGACCGTACCAGGCCGAGGCGAATTTGGTCGAATAGCTCATAATGGGGGTGTTGATGAATCCGGCTGCATCCAGCCCCCGGCGTATGGCCTGGATCATCCCGTCCATCATTCCGCTGGGAGCGATCATGTCGACCCCGGAGCGGGCATGGACAACGGCCTGTTTGGCGAGGTTGTCCAGCGTGATGTCGTTGTCCACGGTCTCCAGGACCGGATCGAGCACGCCGCAGTGGCCGTGGTCGGTGTATTCACAGAAACAGAGATCGGTAATGACGAACATGTCCGGATGGGCGGCTTTGATGGCGCGTACGGCTTGGGCAATGATGCCGTGCTCGCACATCGCTTCGCTCCCGACGGAGTCTTTGGTGTCGGGAATACCGAAAAGGATGATCGCATAGAGGCCGAGGCGTTTGAGTTCGTCACATTCACGCACGGCTTTGTCAATGCTCATTTGGTAGACGCCGGGCATCGAGTCTACTTCATCGCGGATCCCTTCGCCGCTGCGGACAAAGAGGGGATAGATGAAATCATCCGTATTTAGATGGGTTTCGGTCAAAAGGTTGCGCAGCACCGGATTGATCCGGCGGCGTCGAAAACGGGTAAACATCATGGGAACCTTATGGAAAATCTTGTTGCTATTCTACTCCAAAAAATACTTAACCATAATTAAATTATCTACTTACGATATAATTCGCCCATGAAAAATATCTCCGTATCCAATACCGCTACCTTGCCGACAATACACGGTACATTCAAGATCCAGGCTTTCAAAGAAGGCGAACGGGAACATCTGGCGATCTTTACTGAGCCCCTTCCGGAGATTCCGCTGGTACGGGTGCATTCGGAGTGCCTGACCGGCGATACGCTCGGCTCACTCAAATGCGATTGCGGTGAGCAGCTCAACGCCGCACTGGATACCATTGCCCGTGAGGGAGGCATGGTAATTTACCATCGCCAGGAGGGGCGCAATATCGGTCTGCTCAACAAGGTCAACGCCTACGCCCTTCAGGATCAGGGGCTTGACACCGTCGAGGCCAACCACCAGCTCGGTTTTGCTGCCGATGAGCGTACCTACGATGTGGTGGAATTCATTTTGGATCACATGGGTATCGGGACGATCCGACTGTTGACCAACAACCCTAAAAAACTTGAGTCGCTTGCCGATGTGACGATCGTTGAGCGGGTGCCGCTGGTGATGCCGTCGAATGAACACAACCGCGACTATCTGAAAGTCAAAAAAGAGAAAATGGGCCATCTCCTATAAATGGCAAAAATGCAGAAGGCAGGCAGGGGACAGTGCTATATTGTTGCAAGAGCGGGAAATACAGACAATGAATGATCTTCAGGCAGCCTTACAGAATGCCGGTATAGCAGTAGAGAGTGCCATGATCCAAAAATTAGTGAGATTTGCCGATCTGCTGCATGAGTGGAACGGTACGCACAACCTTACCGGAGCCAAGAGGCTCCCGGCAATCTACGACAACATTGTCGACTCACTTTATCCAACGACGTTTGTTGACCCGCCCTCTTCGCTGCTTGATGTCGGAACGGGTGCGGGGTTTCCGGGATTGGTGTTGGCGGTTGTGTGGCCCGAGATTCCGGTGGTGCTGGCCGAGCCGCTGGGCAAACGGGCGTCGTTCCTCAAATATGCTGCATTGGAGCTGGAACTGCCTCGCCTGCGTGTAGAACGTCAACGGGTCGAAGCGGTGAAGCATGCACCTTTTGGGCTCATCACCTCGCGGGCGGTGACCGATACGGCACGGTTGCTAAAGATCACGGCGCATGTGAGCGATGAGAAAACGCAGTATCTGTTTTACAAAGGTTCCCGGTTTGAGGAAGAGCTGGCGGCTTTGGAGACACAGCCAAACTATGTTATAGTCCAATACAACAAACGTAACTTCGTGTGGATAAAGTAGAGAGATGTTTTTGAAATTGCTCCTTTTTGCGGTAATCGGTGTGGTGATCTATCGGGCTGCGGGGGGAAAAGTCCCCTTCCTGGACCGTACAAAAGATTCATCCGATGTATCGGTCGATGGGGATACACTGGTGGAGTGTGCAACGTGTGGAACCTATGTGACGATCCGTGAATCGATCACCGTTGGCAAAAAACACTACTGTTCCAAAACCTGTATCCCTGACTAAGGAGAGAGTATGATCATTATAGGACATCCGTGGGTGGTATCTCCCCGATTTACCAAAGTGTTCAGTCTTGAGGACATCGACCGCTTGGCCAAGGGGAGTGTGGCCCTGCTTGAACCGCTGCCCGAATCGATCGAGATGGCACAACACTGTCAGGCAAAGGGGGTGGCGTTTTCAATTACTGTCAATGAGATTCGCAACGCGATCTTTGCCAATGCGCTGGGGGCAGAATACATCATTACTCAGCAGGAAGATGCCATGGAGATCCAGCCGATCGCTGAGCGGTATCTGTTTGATACCAAGGTTCTGGTGCTGATCGAGGATGAGCGGGAGATTGAGCGGCTGGCCCGCTTCTCAATCGACGGGGTGATCTTCCCGCAGGCGATCGGTCAGGTTTGATCGTCGATGGCTTCCTGGCGCCACGCTCCGGTCACCTGGATATTGATTGGGCTGAATCTGCTCTTTTTTGCCTACACCTACACCCGCCCCGATCCTTTCAGTGCCCGCACACTGATTGATCTGGGAGCGGTGTATGCACCGGCGATCGGCATGCGGGGGGAGTGGTGGCGACTGGTGACGGGGATGTTTCTCCACGGCGGTCCGACCCATATCCTGCTCAACATGATATCGCTCTACATTGTCGGTCGAATTGCCGAAGAGTTGATGGATCGGTGGAGTTACCTCGCACTCTATCTGGCTGCAGGAATTGTCGGCGGAGCGGTGTCGGTGACGATGCACCCTGACGGCCTCAGTGTGGGTGCCAGCGGCGCGATCTTTGGAGTGTTTGGGATGATCGCGGGGTATGCGGTGGCGTTTCGGCATCAGATGGGGGCAAAGTTCGGTGCCCTGATGCGGGAGTTTGGCGGGGTGCTGGTGCTCAACCTCGTGCTGGGTTTTTCGATCCCCGGGATTGACATGAGCGCACACATCGGCGGGCTGGTCGTGGGAGCAGTCGGCGGATGGCTGATACGCTACGGGCGTGCGACCCTGATCTGGAGTGTGGTGACGATCGCACTGGCGCTGGCATACATAATGGCCCTTTATCCAGCGACATTCGCCCGGCAGGGACTGGTGTATTGATCCGGACAGTCGTCGCAGGGGTTGCCATACTTTTCCTGAACGGTTGCGCTCCCAAACTTCCCCGGCCAAACCCCGCCCGGGAACAACGCCTTACTCAGATGCTGACCCGGCTCGATCGCTCCGTTGATTCTGCCGAGGCCCGACGCCTCGCCCACGCTGCGATCACCTACAGCCGCACACTGGCCGTGCGCTACCGTGTCGGCACCTCCCCCTGGGTACATAATTTTTTGGTCAACATCCATCTGCGCGACCGAGGGCTCTGTTATCAATGGGCAGATGATCTCTACACCCATCTTCATGCGCTGCGTTTGAAGACCCTGACCCTCTATCCTGTGGGGGCGAACATCGGCAGTTATTTTCGTGAGCACAACGCACTGGTTGTTCTCCCCTCGCAGCGATCTGTTCCGCTTGGACGCGGTATCCTCCTTGATCCCTGGCGCCATTCGGGGGATCTGCTCTTCCTTCCGCTGGGCGGGGACACAAAGTATCGCTGGACAATTCGGCGAGAGAGGATGCCTTGAGGCGTTTGGCGGGTCGCGATTCAGTGTCCGCCCAACTCCAACGACCAGTAAGTACCGTAATCGGTGTGATCCTTTTCGACCAATGCCATGCCGGTATCCGAGAAGTTCGGATTCATCAGATTGGCACAGTGTTGGTCGCTTTGAAGCCACATTTCAATCACGTCTTGAGGCGAAGTCGCTCCGGCGGCAATGTTTTCTCCAACGGTTCGATAATCTGTGTATCCCTGATGACGGATACGCTCGGAGAAATGACTCCCCCGCCCCAGACCTTCTTCCTGTGCGGTGCGATCCGAGGCTGTCCCGGACCCCTCATGGGCAAACGTGTTGCTCTGCGCCATGTCGTTGCTGTGCTCCCAGGCGGTATTGCCAAGACGATCATCCCATCTCAGGTCTGGTGCCGGCTCAAAAATCCCTGCGCTTCTGCAATCTTGTGTTTCGGCTCTGGCGGCATTGATCGCATCCAGATAATTTGATTTATCCGCATCGGAAATCCTGGAAACAACCGCTTGCTTTGCAGGTTCCGCCTTTGTATCGGCATGGTGAGTCTGGGTGTTGTTGCTGTTGACCTTTGGCGTGACAATACGGTCGGTATCGATTGTGCCTGCATCGGTATTGCAGCCTGAAAAGAGGAAGGTAAACACAAGAAGAAAAACAAGCATCAAAAACGTATGTGTTTGGGTTTTCATTTTGCAAGCATATTTGAAAAGGATTACTTTTGGGTGACTTGTTGTTTCAGATGGATACAATCACACCGGCAGATAAATCTTGTCCACCAATTCTTCATACTCACTGCGTGCGTCCGAATCGATGGTGATCCCGCCACCGCTCTTGTACACGAGACCTTCCGGTGTCTGCTCGACGAAGCGGATCATGACACCCGATCGGAGGCTCTCGCCGTCGAAGATGCCGAAAATGCCCGTGTAAAACCCCCGGTCATAATCCTCAACATCCTCGATGATCCCGACGGTGCTGCGTTTGGGAGTACCGGTAATGGAACCGGCCGGTGTGAGGCGATCGAGAAGGGTGCCGATGCGGTCGCGCCAATCATCCGGCAGCCGGGCGCTGATACGGGAGCTCACCTGCAGCAGGTCTTTGTCACCGGCACGGACGCGCTCGACGTACCGGAAGCGCTCGACCCGCACGTGCGAGCCGACGATCCCCAGATCGTTGCGCATGAGATCGACGATCATCACATGCTCGGCCATCTCTTTTTCATCGGCGAGTATGGTCGCCTCGGCATCGGGCAGGTCGGCATCGATGGTCCCTTTCATGGGGTAGGTCGCGAGGGTGTTGCCCGTAATCTCGATAAAGCGTTCGGGGGAGAAACAGACAAATTTTCCTTTGAAGTAGAGCTTGAATTTGGCACGGGAATAGCGAAAGATCTCCTCTAAGCTCAAGTCGGTTTCGATCGGCGTAGCGCAGGTAAGGTTGAGCAGGTAGGTGTTGCCGGCACGGATCTCTTCGAGGACCCGGTCCATTTTCGCACGGTAGGTGGCGAAAGGGGCGGGGTGTTTGGTGAAGGTGCAATCGCGCGTCCGTTTGCGTACCGGATAGTTGCGCCACTCCTCCAGCTTGTAGAGGATGTCACTGTCCAGGGTATCCAGCGGCTGGGCAAAGATGCGGGTTTTGTCGTACGAAAGGATAAAAAGAAACGGAGTACGTGACCTTCCCAACGTGTCAATGCCTTCAAAGGTAGTGATCGGATAGCGGGAGGGATGCGCCATGCTATTTGAGGATGATTTTCTGTGCGGCGAAAGGGAGGTGTGTGCTGACGGTCTGCTGCGCGTGACTCTGGAGATCAAACGAACGCAACACTTCCGTAGTATTGCCGTTGACGTTGGCTCGGATGTTGAAAAGGAGACGGTTGTTTTCCAGTGCCAGGACAGAGGGGTTGGCAAACTCATCTCCAAAAGCAATCACCGTTTGCTTTCCGGATCCGTCGAGGTTGACGCGGTAGAGTGCGTCATCGGCAATGTCTGCCCAGTAGAGCGTATTGTGGGCAAAGTCCAGGGCCATTTGCTCGGGCTGATTGGCCGTGACAAATGTCGACAAAGCGCTGCCGTCGAGATTGCAGCGGAGAATCTTGCCCCCCATAAGATCGGAGATGTAGAGTTTTCCGTTAGTCGGATCGACCAGGATATCTCCCCCTGACCGGAGGGAGTCGACGATGGTTTTGGGGTTGTGCCCTTCCAGGTCGGCGTACCCGATCTGACCCGTTTGTGTGTTTTTCCCTTGAACCCAGTTTGCCCAGTAGATCCTTTGGTGGGTTTCATCAATTGCCAGCCCAAAAGGAACATCGAGACCAAAGACGATCTGACGGGGGTTGGCACCGTTTGGATCGGCTTTGAATATCCCGTTTTTCCCCCGATTCGTCCAGTAAAGATTTCCGTGACTGTCTACGGCACAACTGTCGATCAGATTGTCATCACCGTCCAGGTTGAGTATCGTTTCAAACTCTTCTTCCTGACCACGGCGGGCACCAAAAATTCCGCTGCGGTAGGTGTGGCCGCTTTGACTGCTGACCCCGACGGAGGAGCACACATACATACTATACAGAGGTGTTTGGGCTGTGTCGCGGGTGCGGGTGGGACCGAAGTCGCTCCCACTTTCACATCCGCTGATACCTGCAAGCAAAAGGGAAGAAATCAAAAAAAGAACGGATCGCCAGAACATCGTGCCTCCTATGGGATGGTATGGTTGCTGTCCAGCAGCAGGTGCTTGAGGATCGCCATGCGGACGTAGACGCCGTTGGTGACCTGATCAAGGACGAGGGAGCGGGGATCGTCGAGGATGGCGTCGCTGATGTCGATGTTGCGCATGACTGGGCCCGGATGCATGATCATGATCGAGCGATCGCCCAGAAGCTCATCGGTGATGCAGTAGTGACGGGCGTATTCGGCATAATCTTCGAAGATCGGTTTGGCGTGACGCTCCAGCTGAGCGCGCAGGCTCATGATTACCTCAACATCGTCCAGAACATCTTCGAGGCGGTCGGTACGGGGCAGGTCAGTCTCGGGCATGAAAGGTGCGGGTGCGACCAGGGTGATCTCCATCCCCATGCGGCGCAGCAGACGGATACCGCTGGCGGCGACCCGGGAGTTGGCAATGTCCCCGACGATGGCGATTTTTTTACCGCTCACCCCTCCCGCGTCGGCAAAAAACTCCTCAAGCGTAAACAGGTCAAGCAGCGCCTGGGTGGGGTGGGCGTAGTTGCCCGCACCGGCATTGATGACCGGGGTTATCCCCATTTCGGCCAACAGGCCGGGAGTGGTATTTTCGCTGTGGCGGATGATGACCCCGTCGGGCTCCATGGCGCAGAGATTGGCAAAGGTGTCTTCGAGGGATTCCCCCTTTTTGGTGGAGGAGCGGGAAGGATCCAGGTGTACTACCGCGGCACCGAGCCGTTTGGCTGCGACCTCGAATGAACTGCGGGTGCGGGTTGAGGCCTCAAAAAAAAGGGTGATCAGGAGTTTGTCTCGCAGCAGCCGCGGCGGGCGGCGGAGCTTGAATCGACGTGCGTCGTCGAGGATCATGCCGATTTGTCGGTTGGAAAAATTGTCGGTATCGATGAGGTGTTGCATGGGATTTGCCTCGCGTTTGGTTTCGATAATTATACCCAATTGTCTTGATGGTTTTTTTCTGTTTTGGTTTTTTGAGTATAATAAACCCCATGAGATTGATTTCAAGGAAAAACGTTGCCAAAGATTGAGGAAGAGATACAGAGCGATATAGCCCTTGATGAACCGCCGATGTACCGGGTCGTACTGCACAACGATGACTACACGACGATGGAGTTTGTCGTCCACATTCTCAAGACCATTTTTCACAAAAACGAAACCGAAAGCGAACGGATCATGCTGGCCGTTCACAAACAGGGGCGCGGGGTATGCGGTATCTATACCCGGGAGATCGCCCAGACCAAGGTCGAGCAGGTGACCACCCTGGCCAAACAAAACCAGTTTCCCCTGCTGGCGACCTACGAGATTGATGCATAGGAGCAGGCCATGATCAGTATAGAACTCAACGGCGTTTTTTCGCAAGCGGTAGAATATGCCAAGCAG
>CAYSQV010000005.1:11793-20002 GCA_964433295.1 uncultured Nitratifractor sp.
TCGAACACATTTTCTGGTCGATCCTCAACAGCAGCGAAGGGGAGGAGATCCTTTCGGCGCTGGGGGCGGATGTGGAGCAGATGGCCGGGGAGGTGGCTTTGCATATGGAGCATACGGTTCCGACCCTGAATGAACCGGCGGATCCGATCGAGACAGTGGCACTCTCCCAGGTGATCAACGACATGATGCACCATCTCCACGCCTCCGGTCAGCGTGAAGCGACCATTGGCGACATGCTGGCCGCACTCAGTGCGCAGGAGGGGAGTCATGTCGGCTTTGTCCTGCGCAAAGCCGGTATCGAACGGGTAGATATCCTCGAAGCGATCTCCCACCCGCTGCACGACAAAAATGCCCCGACCAAAAAAGAGAAAAGCCCCCACCCCCATCTCGATCAGTTTACTCTTGAACTCGTTGCGCTGGCCGAACAGGGGAAGATCGATCCGGTGATCGGCCGCGAGGAGGAGATTGAGCGGGTGATGCAGACCCTGGTGCGTCGCAAAAAAAACAATCCGCTTCTTGTGGGTGAACCGGGAGTGGGCAAGACCGCCATCGCCGAAGGACTCGCCCTTCGGATCGCCGAAGATGCGGTACCGGAAGTGCTTGCCGATGCCCGCATTTACGCGCTGGAGATGGGGGCATTGGTGGCCGGAACGAAGTTTCGCGGTGACTTTGAGAAGCGGCTCAAAGGGGTGATCGATGAGCTCAAAGCGATGCCGGGTGCGGTGATCTTCATCGATGAGATCCATACGCTGGTGGGTGCGGGGAGTACCGGCGGAGGGAGCATGGATGCGAGCAACATCCTCAAGCCGGCACTTGCGCGCGGGGATATCCGCTGCATCGGTGCGACCACATACGGCGAGTATCGCAATTTTTTCGACAAGGACAAGGCCCTCTCCCGTCGCTTTGCCAAGGTAGACGTACCCGAACCAAGCATCGAAGATGCCTTCAAAATCCTCAAGGGGGTCCAACACAAATACGAGGCGCACCATGAGATCGCCTTTAGCGACAAAGCACTCCAAAGTGCGATCGATCTGAGTGTTAAGTATGTGCATGACCGTTTTTTGCCGGACAAGGCAATGGATATCATTGATGAAGTGGGAGCCCATTTCATGCTGCACGGCAAAAAACACATGGAGATCACCTCCGCCGACATCGCCCGGAGTGTCGCCCGGATGCTCAAACTTCCCGACAGTACGATCGATGTGGACGATACGGCGATGCTTGCGGTTCTCGAGAAAGATCTCGGGACGAAGATCATCGGTCAGGGCGAGGCGATCCACGCGCTGGTACGCGCGATCAAGCGCTCCTACGCCGGCCTCAACCGCCCCGATACACCTGTGGGAAGCTTCCTCTTCGTCGGTCCGACCGGAGTGGGAAAAACGGCGCTGGCGACAGCACTGGCCGAGGCGATGGATATCCATTTTGAGCGGCTGGATATGAGTGAGTACATGGAGCCGCACGCGGTGAGCCGCCTCATCGGAGCCCCTCCGGGGTATGTGGGTTTCGAGCAGGGCGGTTTGCTGACCGAAATGATCAAAAAGCACCCCCACACTGTGTTGCTGCTCGATGAGATCGAAAAGGCCCATCCGGACATTATGAACATTTTGCTTCAGGTCATGGACGGGGCCAAGCTGACCGACAACAACGGCATCGTAAGCGACTTCAAACATGTAATCCTCATCATGACATCCAACATCGGTACCAAAGAAGCGGGCGTGATGGGGTTTGCCAAGGACGATACCCAAAAAACCGATCGGGCACTCAAAGACTTTTTTACCCCCGAATTCCGCAACCGTCTCAGTGCCACCATTGAATTTGCTCCGCTTTCACCCGAAGCACTGGAGAGCATCGTTTCGATCGAGCTGGGACGGCTCAATCGACAGCTTGCGGCCAAAAATATCACCGTCAAACTCACCAAAGCTGCCCGTCGATACCTGGCTGAAGCGGGCTACGATCCCCGTTATGGAGCCCGTCACATCGCCCGGGTGATCGACGAGAAGATCAAGGAGCCTTTGACCGATGAGATCCTTTTTGGCACGTTGAAGCATGGCGGCAAAGTCAAAGTCGATATCGACAAAAACGTTTTGAAATTTGCGTTTGGGAAGCAATAGGCAGATACGGGATGGGGTCGATGTTTGAGGAGGAGGACCATGCGTTTATTCCGCCGTTGAGCCGCCATGCCTTGACGTTTCCTGATCCCCGCACCGCATCGGAGGAGGGGTTGCTGGCCTATGGTGGCGATTTGCGTCCCGAACGGCTGCTGGAAGCGTATCGACGGGGGATCTTCCCCTGGTTCAATGCCGAGGATCCGATCCTCTGGTGGTCGCCCGACCCGAGGCTGGTCCTTTATCCGGACGATTTCAGGATCAGCAAGTCGTTTCGACGGGTACTGCGTAACGGAGACTATGCAGTCACATTTGATCGCGATTTTGCGGGGGTGATTCGTGCGTGTGGTCAGATCCCCCGCCCGGGCCAGACCGGTACCTGGCTTCACCCGCAGATGCAGGAAGCCTATCTGGAATTGCACCGACAGGGGTTTGCCCACAGTGTCGAGACCTGGATGGGGGATGCACTGGTTGGCGGACTGTACGGGATCGCGATGGGCAGGGCGTTTTTCGGTGAGTCGATGTTCGCCCGCCGTCCCAATGCCTCCAAGATCGCTTTGGCGGCCCTAAGGGGTGTCTTAGGCGCAAAAAGTTATGATTTTATCGACTGCCAGGTTGAGACAGAACACTTGGTGCGCATGGGGGCAGTCACGATCGACCGCAACCGATTTTTGGATGCGTTGACGGTGGCTTTGGCCAAACCCGGCGATATCGGTTCATGGGCAGATTACAGATGGGAGTATGATGATGAAAACCAATGAGATAGGCTATTCGCTCTGGCTTGATTTCGTGGAGCGGGACTTTTTGAAGCAAGCGTTTCCGGAACTGATTGAGCGCGGTACCGTCAACGGGGCGACCAGCAATCCTTCGATCTTCGCCAATGCGCTGGCGACCTCCCCGGCGTATGCCGCGCAGCTGGAAACACTCTCCGGAGTTGACCCCAAAGCCCGATATGAGGCGCTGGCTATCGAAGACATCCGTACCGCTGCCCTGGCGCTGCGTCATGCCTATGAACAGGGGAGTGAAGGGTACATCAGCATCGAGGTCGATCCGTTTTTGGCGCACGACACGGAGAAAACACTTGCCGAAGCGCGACGCCTTTTCAAGACCATCGGCCAACCCAACGTGATGATCAAGGTCCCTGCCACCGAAGCGGGCTATCCGGTGATGGAGGCGCTTCTGCGTGACGGGATCAGTGTCAATGCCACCCTGGTCTTTGCTCCCGATCAGGCCAAAGCATGCCTCAAAGCAATGAAGCGGGGAATCGATGAGTTTGGCAACACCGGCGGTGAGCGGGTCGAAGCGGTGATTTCTGTTTTTGTCAGCCGTTTTGACCGTATGCTTGAGGGGACATTGGCCCAAAAGGGGCTGCCTACTGCCCGGACCGGCATCATGAATGCCGCAGCGATCTATCATCTGGTTGAGGCCAACCGCACCCCGAGTGTGCAGACGCTTTTTGCCAGTACCGGCGTGAAGGGGAACGATCTTCCGGCCGACTACTATGTCCGGGAGCTTTGCGCGCCCCATGCGATCAATACCGCCCCGCTTGCGACGATCGAAGCGGCGATGGAAAACCCGCTCCCGATCGAGTCACAGCTCCCGTCACAAGAAGCGATCGCAACCTACTTCGCGCAGCTTGAAGCTGCGGGGATCGTGATGGAGGATGTGTACCGCCAGCTCCTCACCGAAGGTCTGGACGCGTTTGAAAAAGCGTTTGCCCAGATGCTTGTGTCGCTGGAGTAGGCGATGAAGCAGCGCCTCAAACTTTATCTCAATACACTGGTGGCCAACAGCGGAAGCGACCTGCATCTCAAGTCAGGCTCCTATGTCCGTGCACGCGTCCACGGTTTGCTGAAAAAACTCGGAGACGATCAGTTGACACACCATCAGCTCGATCAGCTTGCCCAGGAGATCATGACCGAAGGGCAGTATCAGAAACTGCAGGACGAACGTTCGGTGGACTTCACCTATGTCCTGGATGGCAGCAATCGGTTTCGTGTCAATTTCTTTTATCAAATGGACGGGTTGAGTGCGGTTTTCCGAATCATCCCGGTCGAAATACCGACCCTTGAGCAGCTGGAACTTCCGGCCGTTATCAAAACGTTTTCGGAGATCCCCCGTGGTCTTGTGCTGGTGACCGGAGTAACCGGAAGCGGTAAATCGACGACCCTGGCGGCATTGATCCATCAAATCAACAAAACCAGCCCCAAGCACATCATCACGCTCGAAGATCCCATTGAATTTGTCCACAAAGACAACAAAGCCCTGATCAATCAGCGATCCGTGGGAGAAGACACACACAACTTCGGCGATGCACTGCGCGCGGCATTGCGGGAAGACCCCGACATCATCCTCGTCGGGGAGATTCGGGATCTTGAGACAATTGATCTGGCACTCCATGCGGCCAATACCGGTCACCTTGTTTTCTCCACCCTCCACACCCTCGATGCGAAAGAGACGATCAACCGGGTCATCGGTATGTTCCCCAAAGAGGAGCAAAACCGGGTGCGGGCTTCGTTGGCATCGGTTTTGGCCGGCGTGATCTCTCAGCGCCTGGCGCCTACGATTTCGGGAAAACGTACGGCCGTGATCGAGGTGCTGGTCCAGACCGGCCGCATCGCCGAGATGGTTGCGGATGGTCGGGACATTGAGATTCCGGATGCGATTGCAGAAGGGAAAGAGATTTACGGTTCACAAACCTTCGATCAGCATTTGCTGGATCTGATCGATCGTCATATTATCACCGAAGAGACGGCACTTGAATATGCCACCAGCCCATCAGATTTGAAGCTGAAACTGCAAGGGATAGGCCGTGGAGGGGAAGGGCATTCTGCGATGGATGATGCGACTCAGCTGGACGCGTTTGATATCAAGGAAGACGAGAGTTAGGTCTTTGTCAGTATACAGATGGTATAATCCCGTCCCAATTTCAACAAAGGACAGACATGTTAGAAGGCATTATTAGAGAGAGTATCGGAAAGAGCAACGCCAAAAAGCTCAAACGAGATGGTTATCTGATCGCCAACATCTATGCCAAAGGGGTGGACAATATCCATGCAGCCTTTAAGCAGGGTGAATTCATCAGAACCGTACGCAAGAAGGAGACCCTGGCTTTCCCCGTCAAGGTGGACGGCAAAGAGCTCAATGTGGTGATTCAGGAGTATCAGCTCCATCCGGTCAACGGAGACATTACCCACGTGGACCTTCGAATCGCCGTACCGGGTCAGGTGACCGACTACCTGGTACCGGTGCGTACCGTTGGGACCCCCAGGGGGCTGAAAAACAAAGGGGTACTGGTCATCACCAAGCGTCGGGTCCGTGTTCGCGGTGCGATTGAGAATGTTCCCAACAATTTTACCCTTGATGTCAGCGATCTCGACCGGGATGAGTCGATCCTGGTTCGGGATCTGGAAGTCCCCGAGGGTGCGCGCCTGATGGATCGTCCGCATGTTTCGGTATGCGGTGTGATCAAGGCCCGCTAAATCGATGACGCTTTTTGTCGGTCTGGGCAATCCCGGATCGCGTTACGCATCTACCCGTCACAACATCGGCTGGCGGGTCATGGATCGTCTCGTCGTCGATTTTGGCGCGCGGGATATCTCCAAAAGTACTTTCCACGGTGAACTTTATCGCCACGGCAATCTCTTTTTTCTCAAACCCGCCACCTACATGAATCACTCAGGCAAAAGCGTACTGGCCGTCAAGCAGTTTTTCAAGATCGATACCGAAGAGATCATCGTGATTCATGACGACATTGACCTCCCTTTTGGTGCGATCCGGTTCAAGCAGGGCGGCGGCCACGGCGGCCACAACGGACTGCGTTCGATCGATGCACTGGTCGGATCCGACTACTATCGCGTCCGCATCGGTATCGGCAAGCCCGAACACAAATCCCAGGTAGCGGACTATGTATTGCATCCCTTTTCCGATGGAGAAGAAAAAAGCATCGATGCCTTGATCGATCATGCGGCGCAGGCATGCAAAGCTTTGACCGAAAACCCCTTCGACGAAGTGCGCACACATTTTTCGCGCAAAGGCGGCGCACTTTAACCCGTTTTTCGCTAAAATCAACCAATTTATTTGACGGACAGACAAAATGCAGGTTGATTATCACGCTTTGGCCGATAAATACGGTACGCCGCTCTATGTATACGATTTGGATGCGATGGCACGTCGTTATCAGGAACTCAAAGAGGCCTTTGCCGGTCACAAATCCCTCATCACCTATGCCGTCAAGGCCAATTCAAATCTGTCGGTCATCGCCCATTTTGCTCAGCAGGGAGCCGGTGCAGACTGTGTGAGTATCGGTGAAGTGATGCGGGCGCGTACCGCCGGGATTGAGCCTTATCGAATTATTTTTTCGGGGGTCGGAAAACGTGACGATGAGATTGAGGAGGCGTTGAAACTCGGGATTTTGATGATCAACCTTGAAAGCGAGGCCGAGATGGAGCGGGTTGAGGCAATTGCCCGGCGACTGAATACCGTCGCCCGCCTTTCGGTACGAGTCAACCCCAACGTTGACGCCCAAACCCACCCGTATATCTCCACCGGACTGCACGAGAACAAATTTGGTGTCGAGATCGACCGGGCCAAACGGATCTATATCCATGCCAAAAACAGCGACCATCTTGATCCGGTCGGCATCCATTTTCATATCGGGTCGCAATTGACCGATCTGGCACCCATTGCGGAAGCGGTTGGGATCGTAGCCGATCTGGTGCGTTCACTCCATGCGATCGATATTGAGATCAAATTTTTTGATGTGGGTGGCGGATTGGGTGTGGTCTATCGTGACGAAACACCGATCGAGGTCACGCAATATGCCCAGACAGTTATCGATGCAATCCGTGGGATGGATCTGACGATCATGTGTGAACCCGGGCGTTATTTGACCGCCAATGCCGGCGTGCTTTTGACCCGGGTACTGTATGAAAAAGACAACGGGCACAAGCGTTTTGTGATCGTCGATGCGGCCATGAACGACTTGATGCGTCCGACACTCTATCAGGCCTATCATCGGATTGACCATCTCGGGTCAGACAACGCGGAAGCGAGCCCCGCTGATGTGGTCGGCCCCATTTGCGAGAGCGGTGACTGGTTTGCCAAAGAGCGTCTCCTGCCCCCCACGCACCCCGGCGATCTGCTGGTGATCCGTGATGCGGGGGCCTATGGGTTTACCATGGCGAGCAATTACAATACGCGGGGGCGTGTGGCCGAGGCAGCATGGGAAGACGGGCAGGATCGATTGATCCGTGATCGGGAGAATTTTGAAGATCAGATTCGTCTCGAAAAAGGGTATCTGCAAGTGTCCCGGAAGGAGGAATAATGGAATTGGATGTTTTGCGCGAAGCGATTGATGCCATCGACGATCAGTTGATCGATCTGTACAATCGACGCATGCGCCATGTCCGTGAAATCGGCCATCTAAAAAACCGTACCGGTGCTCCCATCTACCGCCCTGAACGGGAGCAGGAGATCCTCGGACGCCTCAAAGCCAAGAATCGGGCCGAAGGCGGGGTACTCAGCGATGCCGCGATCGAGGCGCTTTTTTTGGAATTGTTTGCTGTGGCGCGCAATTTTGAATTGCCGGAGCAGATTGCTTTTTTGGGGCCGGAGGCGAGTTTTACCCATCAGGCAGCCGAGACGAAGTTTGGTGCACTGAGCAGCTACATCCCTATCGGCAGCATCAAAGGTGTCTTTCGGGAGGTCTCCCGCGGTCAGGCAAAATTCGGTGTGGTACCGATCGAAAACAGTTTCAACGGCATCGTCAGCGATACGATCACCTGCCTCAGTGAGCACAACCTCAAGATCATTGCCGAAGTGATGATCGATATTCATCATGTTTTTGCCACACGGGCCGAGAATACCCAGTCGATCAAACGGATCTACTCCAAAGACATTGCTTTTGGCCAATGCAAACATTTTCTGGAGGATTTCGGGCTTGATGAGGTGGAGCAGATCCCGGTCGAATCGACCGCCAAAGCAGCCCAGCTGGCGGTCCAGGATCCTGAGGCTGCCGCGATCTGTGCGGAGGTGGCATCGAAAATATACAACCTGCCGATCCGCTACAGCAACATTGAGGACCAAGGGGACAACCGCACCCG
>CAYSQV010000006.1:0-19778 GCA_964433295.1 uncultured Nitratifractor sp.
CGAATACCTCAGGTTGGCGGAACTGGAGACGCGGCACGCGGAGTTGGAGTTCTAGCGGCGGCGACATCCGCCCTGCGCTGAGGAGGAAACAATGACCAAATGGGTAAGCATTAGCGACATCGCAGACCGTGAGGCCCTGCGCCACCATGCAGAGCAAGCCGCCGCTGACATCGCGGCGCTGCAAGCGGAGAATGAACAATTGCGGGTCAAACTCGCTGACGCAGGGCTAACCCTGATCACGCTCTGCGACATGGTTCTCGGTGAGGATGCTGAGGACAGGAGCGATGATGCGCTTATTCGCGCCGTGGGGCGATTGAGGACAGACAACGCTCGACTCCTGGGCGAAAATCAGGAGTTGCGGCGCGAAAACACGGGCCTGCGTGGCAAAGTCCGCGATTTGCGGGACACGTTGGCCGAAGAGGTGCGCCAAGCCCGCCTGAATGCTTTTCAGGAGCGACAGGCCGCTTTTCAGGCGCGGCGGGAAGCGGAGCGACTGCGCGAAGAATTGGCGCGCGGCGGGAACGTGGTTCACATTGACGGCGTGGACTATGGTGGTCTCCCCGCCACCGTCGTCAAGCGGCTGCGGGAGTTGGAGGCAGAGGCGGCAGAGTGGAAGCGAAGTTACACGAAATTGGTGGACTATTTGGAAGGGGCGGGCGATGGACGCTAAAAACGCCGCTCGCACCGTGTTGGTTATCGAGGCTGACGGCTCAAAGCGCACCGTGTGGTGCGTCGGCGATTTTCCCGCCTGCCGTCGCACTTGCGTGTTGGTGCGCAAGTGGCGGGGCGCGGGGCGGTTGTATGAGTGCGATGGGGAGGTGTGTCGTGCCATTGCCAGATGAACTCCGGCGATTGACGCCCGACCAAGTAAGCCGAACGCTGGACAAGCTCAATCGGGCGTTGCCCAGCGGCTGGCGGGCGGGCTACACGGTATTCTCACAGGACGGCCAGCCAGTCGGTTTCTACGCCACGCAGACGGTGTTTCTGGCGGAGCTTCCAGCGGCGGCGCTGGAGAAGGCGCGGGGGTTGCGATGAGCAAGCAGGGCAAGGGCGGCAAGCGAACAGGGAAAGGCAATGCGCCAACTGCGGTCATGTTGGTGGTTGCTGGATCGTACGGACAATACAAGGAGTTTTTGCACAGATCGGGACTTTCTCCCCGCGAAGCTGTTTATATTGCCAGAGAAGACCAGCTGGTCGGTTGGCATGGGGCGAGGATCGTTTATGTCGGCGAGTGGTGGCGTAATCCGTTAGCGGTGAGTGGGCATCTGGAACGATTTGTGCGAGAACAAGGAGGGGGGCGGGAAATAGAGTGAAAGAAAGCGAACTCGTTGCCGAACTCATTAGGCGATTGCGGGCCGCTGGTTGGTTCACCGTCGTGTTGGCTCAGGACATTCGCACACGGCGGCAGCTGGCGGGCTTGCCCGACGTCATGGCGTGGCGGAATGACACAACGTTGCTGATCGAGGCGAAGGGCGAGGGCGGCCAGCTCAGAGATTCGCAGATTGAGTTCATGCGGCGAATCAGGGAGCACGAGGGTCTGCATTTGTACTATTTAGTCGTGTATCATCCGTTTGAAATCGAGATGTTCTGTTGAGGAGGATATAATGAAACTCTTGGAGCAATGGAGCGAAAGTTGCCAGCGTTGGTACAACGGTTTCCGGCGCGGCCCCAATCGCTGGCGGTTGCGGGTTTATCAGGAGCTCGTTGAGCGCCACGGGGCAAAGGCCGTTGCGCGTCACATTCCGCAGATTAAGGCCGTGCTGGACGGGGTGGAGGCGCAATGGGAGCGGCAGCGGGAGGGCGCATGATGGATAATATGCTCGTTGTTATGGTGGTTTGGTCTACAATTCTGTTCGGCTGTGCGCTGATTGTACGTTTCTTCTCCTACCCCGTCCGCGTCGAGGCACGGGTGTATCTGGAGTTGCCGCCGCGCACAAGCCGCCAGGCGCTCTTTGATCGCCGTCTGAGCGAGCGGCTGATTGAGTTGTGGCCGCAGCGAAAGCCGTTGTACCGGCAGCGGGGGCGGGTGGCGAGGCCGAACAGAGTAGACTTGGCGAATGGGGGTCTAATGTGGGGGGATTTCAATACGACGTATCGAGGGAACGTCGTGGTTACGGTGGAGGCGGCGGGGTGAGCGCCTTCGGCGACTGGCATGGCGGCTACGCAGAATGGACAGAGGGGCGCACTGCATACTTGTCGGTCGTATTCTCGTGGCAATTGGCGAGGGCATATCAGCGTGCGGTATGGTTGCAAACCGAAGGATACCACGTTCGCGCCGGAGGCCCGGCAGTTGCATTGAATCCTGGCTATTTGGCGGACGTTGCAGAAATCGGGGGAGAGGTGAAAGCACTACCGCATCACAATCCCAACGCCACATTTACGAGCCGAGGATGTATCCGCAAGTGCCCCTTTTGCGCCGTGCCGAAAATCGAGGGCGAATTGCGTGAATTGGGCGATTGGGAGCCAAAGTCAACCGTCTGCGACAACAACCTGCTGGCCTGTAGCAAAGCGCATTTTGACCGCGTAATTGACCGGCTGAAGCTACTGTCCGGTGTGGACTTTAACCAGGGCCTTGATGCACGGCTCTTGACAGATTACCATGCCCAACGGCTAACCGAATTGAAAACCAAGTGCATACGATTGGCGTGGGATGACGTGCGAATCGAATCGCGCTTCATGGCTGCGTTTGAGCGCCTGCGCAAGGCGGGATTTCCTGCTCGCCACATTCGCGTTTACGTGCTGATTGGATTTGATGATACACCAGAAGATGCACTTTACCGTTTGCAGACGATCAGGACGTTGGGAGCGTGGCCCAATCCGATGCGCTATCAACCGCTGGATGCGCAACGGCGCAATGAATATGTCGCTCCGGGCTGGACGGAGCATGAGCTAAAGCGCTTCGCGCGCTATTGGTCACGGTTGCGATGGCTGGAGCACATACCGTTTGAACAATATCAATAACGGTGGAGGCGGCATAGAATGTGGAAATTGCGTTTGTGGCTTTGGCTTCGTTGTGGTAGGGCGACAGAATGAACAACCCGAAATTGCGCGCGCTTTTGCGCCTGCTCACTGTTGCGCAACGCCGCCGCGTGAGGCGAGCGCGGCGGATTCGGCGACGAAGCAGCGAGGATGCGGGGAGAAGATGACACGCGCGTGGCACGCAATGACACACGGAGGCAACGCGATGAAAAAATTGTACGCGATAGCAATATCGGCGCGACGCTGGCGGGCGGGGTCGGTAAACATAGTCACTGCGGCAGGCTATGTCGTGGCCGCCTCGGAAGACGAGGCGATGGGGCGAGGAATGCGCCGGGCGCGAGACGCATATCCCGCCGCCGAGGGTTGGAGCGACCACGGCGTCGCCAGTTGTCCCGTTCCGGCCGCAGTGCTGGAGGGGATTGTGGAGGCGAAAGATGAAACTCGCACGATCGAATAAGTTTCACGATGCGGCAGATTTGGAACGTTGGGCTAACAACTTCCACTTCGGCATCCTCGTCGAGTGGGAATGTAGCGAGGTGGTGGAGTGGGCGGACTTTTGGGACTGGCTGGAACAGGAGCATCCCGAAGTCCTGGACGAATTTGTGGATTATTGGAGGCGAGGCGATGCTGGTGGCATTTCTTAGAGGCGCGGCGTTCGCTGTCATCGGAATGGCTCTCCTCGGAGCAATCTTCGCGCTTATTGCAGCATTCGCTTGGCTGTGGATGGCGGGCGACGCGAGGGTGGCGATTGCTGTCACTGTTGTCGGCATTCTGCTCTTGGGCGGAGTGGTGGGGGCGCTGGAGGATTGGGGGGAATGAAAGCTAAGATTTACGACTGGCTTTTCACCGGTTTCTTTTGGGTAGTTCAACTTAACGATTTGTGGCGCGTTCTGTGGTTCTACAATATGCTTATGCAGGATGGCGCATTTGCTGCGTGGCTAATGACTATCGTCACTGAGTTGGGCATGGGTCTCTTGTCGCTTGACCTGCTCCAGCGAATCACAGCCAACAACGAGCGCCCGCGCCGTGATGGGAAACCGATTGGTCGCGCCCAGCCGACCGGCTTGTTGTGGTTCTCGGTGCTGGTGCTGGGCGCACTGGAAACGTTTATCTCCGTTAGTTACTTTTACGAGTTCGGCCAGGTAACACGATTGACCGCGCGTTTACTGGGCGGGGATACATTGTGGACGGCGGTCGTATTCGGCGCAATGTCTACTGTGCTGACCGCCATTTTCAGCATGGTGGAGGGCGAGCGTACACGCATCGCTACAGCGAAGGCGGAGCGCGCCCAAGAGCGTGCTGAGCGAAAGGCTGAGCGTGAGCGCAAGCGCAGAGAGCGCGAACAAGAGCGACTGGAAGCGGAGCAGGAGCAAGCGGAAGCGGAGAGGGAAGCGCAGCAGCTACGCTATGCGTGCGCTCGCTGCGGCGAGCGGTTCGCTACGCCGCAAGCACTAGCGGGTCATGCGCGATGGTGCAACGATGACAGAGCGAACGGGAACGGGCACAAAGCGCAGGAAGCGTCGCAAGTGGTGACGCGAGCGTAATTGTTGTTTCGCATAGTACATTAACAACAGAATAAAAAGCCCACCCCGTGTTCGGTCGGCGGGGCGGGCGGGAGAGACATATTCAGTTGTGGGGATGTTCACTTCTTCCCCGTGATCTTCCAGATCAGGAAGAAGGGGTCGCTGTAAGGGGGCTTTACTTCTGGCGGCGCTTCGCACATATGATACCCCCTGGCCTCCACGCGGTACGTGGAATCTGCCGTCTTCTCGACTTCTAGGAAGAGTCGGTACTGCTGACCGTTCTCTCCCTGGTAGTCGAGCAGTGCTATTCTCGCATCCATTTTCTTGCTCCTTTCTGGAAGAAATTACTTTTTGACCAACCGCCACCTGCGCAGGTCGGGCTCGACCCTGCGCATGGCGGCGATCAACTCGTCAATGGTTGAAAACGTCTCGGTGCGGAACGCTGGCCTCTCGCCGCGATGGAAACTGAGAATGTAGCGCTCGCCATCGCCGTCGTCAATCTGTCCGGCGACGGCAATGTGGTCGCCGCCATACTCAGCATAGAGCCCGCGCTCGATGTGGTTAACTACCCGTTTCGTTCGGCGCTGCTGGGGCAGACCCGCCTGGGCGCGGGCGTAAGCGGTGATGTGCTGCGGGCAGCGGATGACCATGTGCCCTGGGTGTCCGACGCGACTGGCGATGAGCCAGCCGGTGGATAGGGCCTCGTGGTATTCGGCGTAGCGACCGCAGCGCTGACAAATGACCAGGGTTACAGGGAATGGCATTTTCTTCATGGATCTGCTCCTTCTTGGCTTTCAGCCAGGCGGTCTAGGATGTCCCATCCCTCGCCGACGAAAGTGAAAGGTTTTCCCTTCCATTCTTCCGCCGCGATTTCTCGCTCGTAGTCAGCGCAAGCCGCCACGAGCGTGGCGTGTTGAGGGCACGGGAGCACCGTATAGTACTGATGGTATTCCTGGCCATACTTGTACACGCTTGTCTGTCCCACGTGGTAGACGAGCTCGCACTCGGAGCACTGGGCCACAGCGTCGGGGATGGGGAAGGGCTGGTTGCGCTCTGCCGACACCGACGAACACCTGCGTACGAATTCGTATACCGTTACCGTTGCTTTCTCGCTCATAGTTAGTTTCTCCTTTCTTTGTTTATCATGCCCGCCCCCGTGAGCGGGCCAGCACCCTCGTGCCGCGCTTGTTGAGAGCGCGGCGGCGGGTCGTGGAAATCAATCAGTCAGTCAGCCGGTCTACTTCCAGCACCACTCGCGTGGCGCAATCGAAGTCGGGATCGGCCAGCAGTGTTTCACGCTCTGCCCAGGACTCCCATCTGAGCACTTCTATTTCGGTCTGGCCGAATCCCTCTTCCTCGCACATCTCGGCGAGGTGTGTGAAAAGGGATCGGTAGGAGGTGTGCACATCTGCCAAGCCTTGGCGATCATACGGAGTAATAATTTCTAGAAGCATTCGCGCTCTCCTTTCATTTTTGCGCCCGCCCCCCGTGGGCGGACCAGTACCCTCGTGCCTGCGCGAGGGTCTGCGCAGGCGGCGGGTCGAATCAGCCGACACGGGCGAATGCTGAGGCGTGGGGGCCGATCAGGAATTGCTCCCGCAGGATAGCTGTATTGACAATTGTCCATGAAGGCGACCCGTTGCGCCGGCGGTGTTCGATCTTGCCATCGTCGCGGAGGCGGAACTGATACAGTTCGCCCTCCACGTCTTGGACCGTCACGATACCGTGTTGCCGCAATTCCTCTTTGAAGTCAGCGTAGGTAGTGGCTTTTGAAAACATGTCATTGCTCCTTTCGCATTTGTCGTTTAACTGATTTTCAATTATATTATACACCAAAAACCGGAATCTGTCAATCGTTTTGGGGTGGGGTTTGGCAACCAATTTTCGTGAAAGTCGGTGAATTTTCGGGGGTTTTGTGACGAATGGACACTAAAGCGCGATGTGGGATGCGGCGAATCGTTGCGTCGGTGGTGAATCGCTCCATCGGCGCTCAAAACAATGCTTCGGCGCGATGTTATGCGAACCTTGCGCCGCACTACGGCGATTTCGCCGAATTTGGCTAAGCTGGAATAGGGAGACAAAGAATAATGCCGATAATCGAGACAACTACGCCTGGCTGGTGGCCGTTCGGTCGCCGCCAGAGAGAAACGCGGGTGATCGAGCCCGATCCGCCGACTTTCGCGGCGGGCTGGTCTGCTGGCGGGGACGATGACCCGCTCAGCGCTCTCGGCCGATTGTTGGGCTACTACCGGCCGCCAAATGAAATCGGACTGTCGGGCACATACGATGAGAAAACGCAGCTTCACCTCAGGTCAAAACAGCTAACGCGGCTGGGGCTCAATGTCACGTTGTTTGTTCTGAATATTTACCTCATGCTGTGGCTCGTCGGCGGTCGCATGGCATTTGAAGTTGGTTGCGTCTTGTTCGCCATCGCCGCGTTCCTCTATCTCTTTTGGAACATTCGCGCGGGGCGCACGCCAGAGCCCTGCGTGCTGGCGATGGAGCTGACGGCGATGCTGGCAATGGTGATCGCTATCGTTGGTAGCGGTAATCTCATTGTATATTTAGTCGTTCCGTGCCCACTGCCGTTGTGGGTTGCGTTCTTGTACAGCCCCGTCTTCCTCGGCCTCGCCGTGCGCTCCGGGGCGGCGGTCGGCTATTGGGCGCGGGAACTGTGGAATGAATATCTGCCGCTTCCGCCCCAGGCTGCGATTATGCAGCCGGTGTTGCAGGCGTATGCCGATGCCGTACATCAGCGTCTCGCACCACCGGTCGCGGTGCAACCCCGCGCTGTATGGCTGAACGGTCGACCGAAGGGGCCGCCGTATAACCGCCTGCTGGATTTCTACACCAAGCTCCTGGCCGCGCGGTCGGAGGACAAGCCAGAGCGTGTACCTGGTCGCCGTGGTCTGAGCAAGGCGTTCGGTAGCCGTCCCGTCTTGCGTGACGGGACGGAGTTGGGCAAAGCGACGTTGGCGATGTTGTATGATGAATTGGCGAGGTTCGGGATAATCTCCGAACCGGATGATGCCAACAGGCGACACTTCATTATGCCGCCAGCGCAGGCGATGGAATTGTTACAGCGGGCCGAGACCCCCCTACCCCAGGACGATGTTGGACTGAAACACTCCCCTACACCCAGTCCAGTCCAGTCCAGTCCAGTCGGCGGGGGGCATTATGTCGAGTGAGAAAGGGGAAAACGATGAGTAAAAACGATTTTCGCAATCAGTGTTTGGCACGTATGGCCCAGTCGCTCGGCGGCTGTGACCCGGACATCGTCGCTCACGCAGCGGGCGATTTCCGCTTCTATGCCACTGGCGCGCACGATCCAGATATTCTCGACCGCGCGATGTGTCGAGCAATCGCCAATGCCCGCGCGTTGCAAGCGCAGCGCAGACGGGGCAACTCCGTGGAGATTGACCAGCATGGCGTGACGCTGCGAGGAAAGGAGATTGGATGACAATGAAATTTCCAGTGATGGACACAAGTGGACATTTGACCAGCGAAACGATTGAGGTGAACGTGGCAAATCTCCGATTGTTTGATTTGCCGCCAGTAGATTACGAGGAGCTTATGGCCGACATAGCGCGTGCGGAGGCTGACGGCACGCTGACGGAGGTGACGTAATGGGACTGGACATTTGGTTTCGTGAGGACATCTGGCGCGCGCTCAAAGCCGCCGAGCAAGCGTCAGCAACGACGGCAGCGGCCTGCGGAGACGTGATGTCGCCGGAGGCGGCCGCTTATCGGGACGGCTACAAAGCCGCGTTGGTCACCGTGGCTGCCGCCTTCGGCGTTGACCGAGAGTCCAGAGAACACGACTGGCGGCGAGAGAAACGGGGACGGGAGGTGCTGCGGAAGCACTTCCGAGACCCGTTGCCGTCGCAGGAGATTTTTGCATGAAGGGGTTGGGGCCGAACCAGCGGGTAAAAGCATGGGAAGGTCGCGGGGAGCGTCAAATCAGAGGGGTACCGCCCTCTGGGCCGTACCGCAGGGCTGGTGTATGGCGTGCATGCTGCCCTGATCCTAAAAACACCAAGCTTGATGTGTCGAGTCAAGTAGGCGGGGCATCGAGCGCGACGGGCCGGACGCACGGCAAGGGGAGGGATGTATGCATACAACAACGATAATGCGTGCTTATAAGCTGTGTCGTCAAGATATGGAGTGGCTGCGTGAAGCTCGCTGCATTGTGCGTGGCATTCTCTGCGGCGGCATTATGACAGGAGAAGATTATTTTGCGCAGCAATACCAGCGGCGCAAGCGGCTGATGCAGAAACTGGAGAAAAAACTGTGGATGGCGTTGAGAGAGAGAACTGTCGGCCTAGACGATTTGGCGGAAAGGCAACCCGTCTGGCACGTTTCGTTGTTGAAAAGCGCCGCGCCGACTCGGTGGAGCTGTGTAATTGAGTATGCGTGGCCTAGCTGGGAACGAGTGTCTGCTGAGGCGAATACGCCGGAAGCAGCCATACGAGCAGCTGTCAGGCGGGCATTGCAAGCGGGGGGAGAAGGCGAGGCATAGTTGACAGAGACGCGATTGCGTGAAAGCGACAGTCGTTGTTCCGCACCGATTGGCGGCGCGGATGGCTGTCGCTTTCTCTTTTGCGGGAGGGGAAAGGGGCTCATCACATGACGAAAACGCTATGGACAGATGAGGAGCGGGAGTTGTTGCGCGATCTGTGCGCACAGCCGCTCACGTGGTCACAGCGAGGCCGCAGGCTGGGGCGCTCTGGCAACTCCGTTCGCAACCAGGCGCGGCGGCTGGGCATCGTGGCCGTTGCGCCGCGTATGGGGGTTGAGGCAGTGCCAGAGGCAGACGCGGCCGAATCCACTGGTGCGGACAGCATTTCGTGCTTGCAAGCATGGACAGAATACCAAGAGCGGCTGGAAACACGCCCTGGCTGGCGTGAGCTTGTGGAGCACGCCAAACGCGGCGCGGAAATCCAAGCGGCCTATCGCCCCGACCTGCGCCGAGCAACGCGCCGGATTATCACCGACAAACCCGTTCTCCTGGTCGGCATGGCCGACTTCCATCTAGGCAGTCCCCACACCGATCATGATACTTTTGTGGCCACCACTGACTTTCTCCTCTCTGATCCTCGCTTCTATGCCCTCATCGTTGGCCCCGACCTGGAAACTTCGTTCGCCTGGTTTCGCAGCGCCGAGGCCGTGCTCAATCAGACGTTGCCGCCGTGGTTGCAGATTGAGCTTTACCGCCAATGGCTCGACGAAATGCTGCCACGCACGGTCGCCGTCTGTGGTGATAACCACACCGACGAGCGGCTGGAGCGTGGCTTGGGAGACATCGGCCTCGTATGGCGTGACGAACTGCCGTATTTCCGCGCCTGGGGCATCCTCACCCTAGAGGTGGGGCCGGAGGGCGGGCCGTTCGCGGAATACGAGCTAGTGGTGAGCCACCGGTACAAGGGCCACTCAATTTATCACGACCTGCAACCGGCATTGCGCATGATGCGAGACATTTATCCCCTGGCCGATGCTTACATCACGGCGCACACGCACCAGCCCGCGCACTTGGACGGTGTGTTCTATCCCGAAGCACGACCGCTGAAGCCGGAGCAGCATTTTATTGTCTGCGGGACGTTCAAGACAGGCGGTGATCTGTTTTCGCTGCGCAATTCGGGCAACACCGGCGTGCTGGGCCTGCCAACGCTGGCGCTGTGGCCGGGCAAGCACGAAATGGTGTATTTTCGGTCGCCGGAGGTGGCAGTGAAAGTGATGGGGGTGGCGTGATGGGCGAAGGGCGTATAACCAGTCCATTTACAGAACATGAATGGGAAGGGTTGGCGGCGGCCATTCTTTGCCAAGCCCTCTATGATACGCGACATCCCACCGGTATAGCGGCATTACATGCGAGCCAGATGGGATATTCATCGTTGCGGGAAGAATTGATTGATTTCTGGGGTGGCGAATGGGCTGCATGGCTTTGCGAATGGTTTTCTGATGCGGGTCGGGCACTTGTGAATCTGGAAGAGATTCAAGCATTATTACAATCCTGAAAAGTCGATATTAACAATTGATGTTTTATGTGGTATATTAATAGTAACCGCGCAGGGGAAAGCTCTATTTAGCGAGCGGGGCGTAAAGCGTGGGTGGTGACAGCGCGGGGTGAAAGAGATGCCCGAATCGGACAAGCTGATAGCGCTGCTGGTCGCCGTTCTTGCTCTGGCCCTGGCCGTCAGCTTGGAGCGGCGAGAGGGGCCGGCGGAGCGGTTGCATCTGGCGGTGCAGGCAATCCTGATTATCGTGTTGCTGTTTGCGCTTGTCGCCGCGATGCTATGGGGGAGTGGCTATGAGGTGTGAGCGGGGGCAGGCGGATACGGGTTACTTGAGAGCCAGCGTTATGAGAATGCGGCGGCAGGGTGAGGGGCTTGTTGTTGGGGTCGGCAGTAACGTGTGGTACAAGGGGGAAACTTACATGATTGATCCCGTGCTAGACTCGGGGCCCGCCACTTTCACTATCGAGTTTCCCGATGGATGCGTGTACACCAGCGGCGGGTTTGAGTTGCGAACGTGGTCGGCGGAGCTTCAGGGTACTGGGACGCTGGAGCTTAAACGGGACGCCTTCCTGGAACAAGTGCAATCCAAATGCCAAGCCCCCGAGTGGGAATGTGCCTACTGTGGCGCAATCATGCCACGTGAACGGCGGCAATGTACAGCGTGCGGGGCGTGGCGTCCATTCGTGTATGATGTGTAGCAGTGATCCACTTCCCGAACTGCGACAGCGCCGTGATGATCTGATCGCCCGCCTCGTTCGCGGTGCGCAACTCGTAGCCGAGGCGGAGGAGCGGGGCGATCTGGACGAAGCTGACCGGTTGGCGGCGCACTGGCGGCGGCTGACGCTGGAGTTTGCGCACGTGCAAAGACAAGTGCTGTGGGCGAGGAAGAGGGGGTAGCATGACTTGGCGATTCTGGCACGCGTTGACTCGTTTCCGCTTTCTGCCCTTTCGTTGGCGAGTCTTTTTTCTGTGCCGCGCCCTGCGCAGTTTAGGCAACGCCGAACGGGGCGGCTAATCGGCTGTGCGCCGGATGGAGGGAGGAAGAGAATAAGCCATGAGTACGCTACGACGGTACTGCCGCAACCGCTTTTATATTCGCGGATTAACGCCACCCGGATTATTTAACACCCTGACGGCGTGCCTGTTCAATCGCGTTCTGGTTGTCCATCGGGATTCTGGCAGCGGGGCGATAGTCGGCTGGCATATTGGGAAGGGCACTGATTTTCCACGTGTATAGTGCAAGAGGGGAAGGATGAGCGACCGACTGCGTCTCGAATACATACCGCTGAGCCAGGCGGTGCTTTGGGACAAGAATCCGAAGGCGCACGACATCGGCGGCATAGTTGAGAGTATTCGTCGCTACGGATTCAAAGACCCCCCGAAATTCGAGCCAGCTCTGAACGGCGGGCGCGGCGGGTTTGCAGAAGGTAACGGGCGCACCATCGCACTGCGGATGATGCGGCAACAGGGCGAACAACCCCCGCGCGGTATAGCCGTGACCGAGAATGGCGAGTGGGCTATCCCCGTTCTCTTTGGTGTAGACGCCGAAAGCGAAGCGGCGGCGCAAGCGTATGCCATAGACCACAATAACCTGACGATGGCGGGCGGCGAGTTCGCTGCGTGGGATATGGCGCGGATGTGGGATGATAGCTACACCGATTTGCTCCAAGAGTTGGCGGCGGAGGATTGGCTGCCGGTGAGCGTGGACGGGGATGATTTGGATGCGCTGCTGGCGAACGTGGTGGGAGCGGATGCGCCCGAAGACCCAGGGCCGCAGGTTGACAGGGCCGCAGAGCTACAAGAGAAGTGGCAAGTCGCATTGGGCGATGTATGGCAGGCGGGTGAGCACTTCATCGCCTGCGGCGATTGTAGGGAAACGGCGACGTGGGAGCGGCTGTTGGCGGCGGCGGATGTGGACAAGGTGAACGGCGTGTTCACTTCCCCGCCGTATGCCGAGCAACGCAAGAAGCAATACGGTGGCGTGCCAGTTGACCAGTATGTGGACTGGTGGGAGGCGGTACAGGCCAACGTCAGGGCAAACTTGGCCAACGACGGCTCGTTTTTCGTGAATATTAAACCGCACTGTGAGAAAGGTGAGCGCGTTCTGTACGTCTTCGACCTAGTGCTGGCGATGAAGCGGTGCTGGGGCTGGCGGTTTGTGGATGAGCTTTATTGGAAGCGGCCCGCGTTGCCCGGCGATATGGGAAAGCGCTTCAAGAATGAAATAGAGCCAGTTTATCACTTTGCGCGTGATGCCGATCTGAAATTCAGGCCTCGGGGCGTATTAATAACCGACACAGATTTGTCTAAGATGAAAATTTACGATGAGACAGATGGCAGTGTAACATTGGGAAGTGGATATGATGGACGTGGGGGTGGGAGTGTTAAGTCTAAGAATTTCGCGGGGGCACTTCCAAGCAACGTGATTGAGGCAGCACGCGGATTCTCCGTCAATCCGGGGCATGGGGCAATATTCCCCGCTTCCCTTCCTGCTTTCTTTATCCGTGCCTATTCCGACCCTGGCGACGTGTGGATTGACCCGTTCCTGGGTAGCGGCACAACTATTGTGGCGGCCCACCAAAACGAACGGCGGGGGCTAGGGATTGAACTGTTGGAGAAATACGTAGCCGTCGCCCTTGAGCGCTTGGCGGGGCTGGGCCTGGAGCCGAGGCAAAAGATAGAGAGATAGATTAATGAATCTGCTAGAAACAGAAAGTGCTTATTTGGCTGGCTTTCTTGATGGCGATGGTTGTATTTCTATTTCAAAGACACAAAGATTGGGACGGAATCATCTAGAATATAAACTTGTTGTCGTATTGTCCCAGTGCAACGAGGAGTTTCTGCAATTTTGGCAAACTAAGATTGGCGGTCAAATCTATTGTCAATCAAGCAAGGAGGGCAATCTGGGCATTAAGCCCCTTTATCAATTGCGCATTTATGGAAAACAGGCCGAGAATCTTTTGAGGGGCGTAATTGACTTCTTGGTGATTAAGAAGGCGCAGGCCGACGTTGCACTTAAGTTCAGGCGGGCGAAAGACAATCCTTGTCATCGCAAGGTCACTGAAGAAGAGTGGGCGGTTCGAGAAGAGTGCTATCAAGCATTGCGGCGACTTAAGCAAGAGAATGATATTGTGTGAATATAGCCTTGTCTTACTTTTGCAATAGTAGTGGATGTGGTGATGGATTGTGGCAAAGCAGCGCTATACGGCAGAACAAGTGATAGAAGCCCTGCGGGGCACGATGGGCATAAAGTCCGCTGCTGCCCGTCGTTTGGGTTGCCACTGGACTACTGTTGATCGCTACATCAAACGCTACCCGACCATCGCCCGCGCCTACGAGGAAGAGCGGCAGAGCATCGTTGACCTGGCCGAGGTGAAGCTGGTGGAGCGGCTGAAAGACGGCGATGGGGCGATGATACGGTTTGTGCTGGCGACGCTGGGTAAGGATCGTGGTTATGTGGAACGGCGAGAGCTTACCGGCGAGGGCGGGAGCGCAATCCTGATTCGAGTGGATGAATAGCGCACGATGCGCGAAGTCAAGTTCTCCGAACTCGCACACTTTACAGAAAAACAGCGTGAGGCCACGCGGGTTGCTGATACGCACAAGTATGTGCTTTACGGCGGCAGTCGAGGGCCTGGCAAGTCTTATTGGCTGCGCTGGTATCCGATTCGGCGGTTGTTGAGGTGGGCGCAACAGGGCCACCTCAACGTTCGGGTCGGAATGTTCTGCGAGGACTATCCGAGCCTCAAGGACAGGCAAATCTCAAAGATTGCTAGGCTGCCCGACTGGTTGGGCTACTTAAAAACCACAAAGGAAGACGGGTTGGGCTTCTACCTGCGGCCGGAGTATGGCGGCGGCGGGATTCTGCTGCGTAATCTGGACGATAGCACGAAGTACCAGTCGGTGGAGTTTGCGGGGATTGCCATAGACGAGTTGACACGCAATCCCGAACGGATTTTCAACGAGTTGCGCGGCTCGTTGCGCTGGCCAGGGATTGACGACACGTTCTTCATCGCAGCCTCCAACCCGACGGGACGTTATTTCCACTGGGTGCGGCGCTACTGGCTGGAGCATGACCTACCAGAGAACCTGCTTCCCATTGCCAACCAGTTCGCATACGTTCGCGCAATACCCGAAGACAACCCGCATTTGTCCGAGGACTATTGGACCATGCTCAACACGCTGCCGGAGCGCTTACGGCGAGCGTGGCGGGACGGCGATTGGTACGTCGGCGTCGAGGGTCTGGTCTACGACAATTTCAACGAGGACAACATCACCGAGGACGAGCCCGCGCCCGATGTGCCGTTTGAGATCGCGATAGACGATGGATACATAGACCCGCGCGCCACGTTGTTCATTCAGCGCACCGGCTCACGCATTCTCGTTTTCGACGAACTCTATCACACAAAGAAGCTGGAAGAGGAGACCATTCGCCTGATTTTGCGCAAGTCGTTCGAGACGATGGTGCGGATTAGGCCGGACGCTGACTTGGAATGGCCCGACCCCGACAGGGCGTTGGGCGTGGCAGCGCTAGCCCGCAAACTGGGCGAGATGGGTGTGCCGCTTCCTCAACTCGCAGCCGTTTCCCACGAAGCCGTGGCCCTGCGGCGACGGCTGCGAGAGGCAAACATTCCCGCGCGAAACTGGCTGGCACGCAAGGCGGGGGGGCGAGTGGGCACACGGGCAGCGGCAATCGGGCTGACGCGGGAGCTTATTTGTGACGGGCAGGGCCACCGCACAATCCAGGTGCACAAGCGTTGCCGCCACCTGCTGGACGAAATCATGGCGGGTTATCGCAACAAGGAAGGGCCGGATGGATTTGAGGACGAGCCAGAAGACGGGAATGACCACGCTTGCCAGGCGCTAGAGTCGTGGGTCTGGCTGCGGGGAGGAAAACGATGACAAACACGCGCAATCCGCCCGACCTCTCCTTGCCCGCTATCAAAGTGGCGCGGCGCTTGCAGGCGTTGCCAGATGACCGAACTTACATCGTGGTACTGACCAAAGTGCGCGGGGCGTGGATACTGGCGCTGCTGCCCAATGCGACGGGCGCGAAGGTGGAAAAGGCGGGGGAAGGCGCAAATGAATATGGATAGGCAAGTGATTACTGGGATCGCGTTGATCGCAGCGCGCGCACTGGGTTTGCCAATAAACGAGCAAACGACGGTGATGATAACCCCCCACGACTCGTTGATTATTCCCGTGTTTGGCGCTGATCACATGGCTCGCTATTGCGACCCGCGAGAAACTGCGCCTGATACATGCACGGAATTTGAGGAGGAGCGCGTAGAATTGCGAAGGGTGAGAGGAGTTCCCGGCGTGGCCGCTATGAATTATGCGCCGCGCAGCAACAGGGTGGTGATCAGGCTGGCGGAGGAGGGCGCAGAATGAATCAAGAACTCGTCAGCGATATTTTGGCGTTGCTGCACGATATTCAGAGCGCACGCAAGGCAAGCATCGGCGGCATAAATACGCACTACACGCCGCAGTTGTGTTGCGAACGAGTGAATAAGCTGGAGATGGCGATGCGACTTTATCAGTCATTCCGCGCGATGGCGCAAGCGACGGAGGAATGGGGGGAAGACGGGAGGAGCGATAGCATGGAGCATAAAACGTCATTTTTGATATTATGGCTCGGCACATATGAAGATGAGTACGAGGAAGTAGACGGTCCGCTGGAGGCTGTGATAGCGGAGGTAAAACGAGATGACCGCTATCGCAATTATGGTCGGACTGGGGCGATTATCGTTCGGGCCGAGAAGCTGTATGAAATACGCACGGGAATTATCGAGCGCACTTTCGTTTGAGTAATTTGTTGTCATAATCAACCGAACATTCGCCGCCACACCAGCGGCAGGGCCTCTGGAACGAAGACACACGGGGCTACGCTCTTGATTGAGCGTAGCCCCTTTTTTGTTGGAGCAAACGACAAACATGAAATCAGCGATTATGGACGTGATAGCATTCCCGTTCTACGGCGTTGGCTGGCTATTCGGCATCATGGCGAGAGCATTTGCGTGGTGTCGGGAAGCCGTCATGCTCGGATACGACGATGGCAAGCGCGGGGGCGGACGGAGTGAGAGCGAGTGAGTCTTTCAACACGGATTAGTCAGCGATTAGCACAGAAGGCAATCTCACACCGACCCGACTTGCGCTACCGTGAGCACGTCTGGCGTTCGTGGAGCGGGGAGCAGAACGCAGACGAACTGTCCGACTACAGCGATTACGCCAAAGTCTACGGCGTATACGTTTGGGTGCACAAGGCTGTGGCGAAGATAGCAGAGAATTTCGCCCCGCTCCCGCTCCGAGTGGTGAACGCCGACGGCGAGCCGCTGCCGGAGCACGTGCTAACACGGCTCTTTGTCTACGTCAATGATCGTATGTCTGCCATTGACCTCTGGCAGCAATGGTGCGTCCACATGCTGCTCGGCGGCGAGTCGTTTCTGGAACTAGTGCCCAATTCGCGTGGCGAACCGGTAGAGGTTTGGCCGCGCCGCCCCGACAAGGTGGGTGTAATCCCCGACAAGGGACGGCCGCTGTATCCCGCACCGGCGGGGTACACGTTCGGCGAAGAGACGTACAAGCCGGAGGAGATGATCCACTCGCTGTTTTACAACCCGCTCAATCCCTGGCGAGGGCTGGCTCCGATTTCAGCGGTGCGTCACGGAATCATCATAGACATTCTTGCGCAGGCGTGGAGCAAGGCGTTTCTCAAGCGCGGCGCGCGTCCCGACTACGCTCTCATCGCGCCGCAGGGCATCACGCCTGGCGAGCGGGAGGAGTTGGAGAATCTGTTGATGGACAAATTCTCCGGCGCGGACAATTGGCATCGACCAATCGTGCTGGAGGAAGGCATCACCGACATCAAGCCGTTCTCGTTCCCGCCAAAGGACATTGAGTGGCTCGAACAACGGAAAATGAGCCGCGATGAGGTGGGTGCACTTTTCGGTGTGCCTGACGAAATTATGGGCTGGGGGCGAGACACATACGAAAACTTCGCTCAGGCGCTCAAGGTTTTCTGGACGCTCACGCTCAAACCGCTGGCGTTGCGGCGTGACACGGTGTTGACCAGCTTTTTCACGCGCACGCGCCCCATGCTCAAGCCTGGCGAACGTATTGCTACCGACTTCTCCGGCATTGGCGTGCTGCAAGAGGAGATTGCGCCCAAAGCGGAGGTGGCCACAACTTTGTGGCCACTGGGCGTTCCGTTCAACACGCTGGACGAACGCCTGGGCTTGGGCGTTGGGCCCGTCCCTGGCGGCGATGTGGCTTACGTGCCAATGGGGATGTTGCCGGTTGGTTCTACCCCCGCCCCTGCCGAAGAGGGCGACGGCAAAACAGCGGTGGCACGACGGGTTATCAAAGACGCGGATGCGGTGTGGGCTTACGGCTCGCCACGTCACGTCGCAACCTGGAAACGATTTGTCGCTCGCACCGAGCCGCTGACGCAGGCCATGCGTCGCCAGCTCAAGAAAGACTTTCAACGTCAGCAATTGGAGGCGCTACGTGCGTTGCGTGAGGGCAAGGCGGCGGACTGGGCGCGGGAAATCAAGGCGGTTGAGCACGACGACGAGCGGCGCAAGCAAGAGGGCTGGATACCGGTCACGCCAGATGACCTGTTGGACTGGGCGTCAGAGGATGAGGCGTTGGCCGAATTCTACCGCCGCTTTTTCGCTGACATGATTCGGATTGCGGGCGCGGGCACGCTAGATGACCTGGCAAGCGCGATTGATTTCAATTTGCGTGACCCGCTGGTGGCTGAGGCTATCAAGACGATGCCAATCCGCTTCGCCAAAGACATCAACGCAACCACGCAGTCACGCATCGCTAACGAACTGCGGCGCATTCTGCTGGAGGCCGACGAGGGCGGGTGGGATACAGCGCGCGTTCAACGCGAAATCCACGACCGGATCAGCGAGGTGTTCAACGTTCGCAAGTCAGACGTGGAAACCGAACGTATTGCCCGCACCGAAATGGGCAAGGCAGCGAACAAGGGCACGATAGAGGGCTATCGGCAGAGCGGCGTCGTGGAGAAAAAGCGCTGGCTGGCCGCGCTGGACGACCGCACGCGCGATGCGCACGCCGAGGCGCACGGGCAGATAGTGCCGCTGAATTCCGACTTTGAGGTGGGCGGCGAGCGGCTATCCTACCCTGGCGATCCGAAGGGTAGTCTGGAGAACATCATCAATTGCCGGTGCACGACCGCGCCGGTGATACTGGAAAAGCCCCGACCCGCAGCGACGGAGTCTGCCCCTTCGCCGACAGAGCCGCGCCGTTTCGCTTCGCAGGATGAGGCCAATGAGTGGCTATCGGAACAGGGCGGTATCAATCCTCCGTTGAGCGATGAAGAAAACGAGGCGCTCAAGTGGTATAAGGAAGATGGTTTTTATGACCTCAATAGCGATTTGCGTGATGCCGGTTACTCAGAAGACGATAGAGTAGAGATTATAGACGCGGCGCTGGACAAATCGAGGCTGACTGAGCCGGTGATAACATATCGCGGTGCCGATTGGTCTGTTTTTGAGGAAGAAAATTTAGTCGGAGCGACAATAGAAGATCAGGCATTTGTATCCACAAGTTTATCAGAGCGGGTGGCGACGGCACACGCCGATGGTGTCATCATTGAAATCCGAGTGCCAGCCGGAACGCGGGCATTGAACATGGAGCGCTGGCAGGTGGCAGGTTGGCAGAGAGGGGAGTCTGAATTGCTTTTGCCGCGCAACTCAAAGTTCAAGGTGATCTCGGATGACATTGATGAAGAGCCAGACATTCGGCGATTGGTAGTGGAACTAATACCGTAGGAGGTTGTTATAATGAGCGCCAAGAAAGATCGAGATAAACGTAAACGGCGACGCCGCGCTCGTTTCGTCTGGCAGAAAAACACGATAATCATCAGGCGAGAGCAGGAGGCGACACGATGATCCGCAAAGCTTTCGATATTGAAGTCACGGAGCGACGCAAGGATGGTGGTCGCATTGTAATCAACACTGACGTGCTTGACCGTGACCGTGACCGCGTTTTCCCATCCGGCGCGCGGATTGACAACTATTTGTCCAACCCCGTTGTTCAGTTCGCGCATAACTACCGCGAACCCTGGGCCACAATTGGCAAGACAAACTCGCTCACTATCACAGAGCATGGCATTGAGGCCGATTTCGAGTTGCGCCCCGCTGCCAATGAGCACGATCCACAAAACATCGTCCTGCTTCTCTGGAACGGCGGCTGGATTCGCACGGCGAGCATCGGATTCAACCCGACCCGCG